>CAVGKN010000158.1:0-3484 GCA_963629855.1 Lachnospiraceae bacterium | reverse complement strand
CGCTCACGGGCCACATGGTGTTCTCCACGCTGCACACGAACACGGCCGCGGGCGCGTTTCCGCGCATGATCGACATGGGCGTGGAGCCGTTCCTCATCGCCTCCGCCGTGGCGGGCGTGATGGGCCAGCGCCTCTGCCGCCGGCTGTGTCCCTCGTGCCGCCACGAGGTGCCGCTCAACCGCGCGTGGTACGACCTCGACTATCCACCCGCGCGCGACACCGTGTTCGAGCCCGCGGAAGGCGGGTGCGAAGCCTGTAGCCGCACGGGCTACAAGGGCCGCCGCGCGCTCTTCGAAGTGCTCGAGGTGGACGAAGACGTGGAGAGCGCGATCATCAAGCGCGAGAACGCCACGCAGATCCAGCACATCGCGCTGTCGAAGGGCATGAAGACCCTGCGCGAAGACGGCTGGGCCAAAGTGTTCAAGGGCGTGACGAGCGTGGAGGAAATCCGTCGCGTCACCGAAGACCAGTAGGGAAGGAGACGAACGAATGAAGCGAATCCTGTTGTTTCTGACGCTCAACTTCGCCATCATGCTTGCGCTGATGGTGGTGTTCCACGTGGCGTGCGCGTTTTTGGGCGTGGACCCGAACGCGGCGTTCGCCACGAACGGCGGGCTCGACCTCGCGGCGCTCGCGCTGTTCTCGGTGGTGTGGGGCATGACGGGCGGCTTCATCTCGCTGCTGCTTTCGAAGACGATCGCCAAGTGGTCCGTGGGTGCCACGGTCATCGACGGCACCGAGGGCGAGGCCGAACGCTGGCTCGTGGACACCGTGCGCCAGCTCGCCGAACGCGCCAACGTGGGCATGCCCGAAGTGGCGATCTACCACGGCGCGGCCAACGCCTTCGCCACCGGCGCCTTCCGCAACCACGCGCTTGTGGCCGTCTCGGACAGCATCATGGGCCAGATGACGCGCGAGGAGCTGCGCGCCGTGCTCGGCCACGAAATGAGCCACGTGGCGAACGGCGACATGGTGACGATGACCCTGCTGCAGGGCGTGCTCAACGCCTGCGTGATCTTCCTCTCCCGCGTGGTCGCCTACATGGCCGTGGCCGCGCTCGACAAGGACAGTAAGAACCGGCGCGGGTCGAGCGGCCTTTACTACCTCGTCTACTACGTGCTGCAGATCACGCTGGGCATCTTCGCGTCGCTGCTCGCGTACTGGTTCTCGCGCCACCGCGAATACGCGGCGGACGCCGGCAGCGCGCGCCTGCTCGGCTCGCCCTCCTCCATGATCGCCGCGCTGCGCCGCCTCGGCAATCTGCAGCCCGGCGTGCTGCCGGATTCGCTGAAGGCCTTCGGCATCAGCGGCCGCCACGCCTCCGTCTTTTCCACGCACCCCTCGCTCGAAGACCGCATCGCGGCGCTCGAGCGGCTTGCCAACTCTCCCTGCTGAACGTCATGAAGAACGTGAAGACAACCCAGAACGCATGCGGCGCGGACGCCGCGCGGAACGAAGAAGAAGCGGCGTACTGCGCCGACTACATGGCCTTTCTCGCAAAGGGCAAGACGGAGCGCCGCTGCTATGCGGCGGCCGTCGAGCTGCTGACGAAGGCGGGCTTCAAGGAGCTCGCCTCCGTGAAGGCCCTCAAGCCCGGCGACTGCGTGTGGCGCGGCTACCACGGCAAGACGCTCATGGCGTGCGTGATCGGCATGACGCCGAGCGCGCAGGGCATCCGCGTGGTGGGCGGGCACACGGACGCGCCGCGCCTCGACCTCAAGCCGCGGCCCGTCTACGCGAAGGACGGCGTGGTCTACTTCGACACGCACGTCTACGGCGGCATCAAGAAGTACCAGTGGCTCACGCTGCCGCTCGCGCTCTACGGCGTGATCGCGAAGGCGGACGGTTCGAAGGTGGAGGTCGCCCTCGGCGACGCGCCCGGCGATCCCGCGTTCCTGATTTCGGACATTCTGCCGCATCTCGGCAAGGAGCAGGAGAAGAAGACGCAGAAGGAGTTCTTCCCGGCGGAGGATCTTGACGTGATCGCGGGGCTCGGCGACCGGGCCGCGTTCATCGACCTGCTCGCCGCACGCTACGGCGTGACGGAGGAGGACTTGCTCTCCGCCGAGCTCGAGGTCGTGCCCGCGGGCGCGCCGCGCGAGATCGGCCTCGACCGCGCTCTCATCGCCGCCTACGGTCACGACGACCGCGTGTGCGCCTACGCGGGCCTGAGCGCCCTCGTGGACATGGCGGACGCGGAGAGGCCGCCGGAGCGCACGTGCGCGTGCATCCTCTGCGACAAGGAGGAGATCGGCAGCGAGGGCGCGAGCGGCATGGCGAGCTCGTTCTTCGAGAACACCGTGGCCGAGCTCCTCGAGCGTGAGACGAAGGGCGGCGCGCGCGACATCGCCGTGCGCCGCGCGCTGGAGGCTTCCACGATGCTCTCCGCCGACGTCACCGCCGCGGCCGATCCGCACTTCCCCGACGTCGATTCCACGGGCAACGAGGCCCGCCTCGGCAAGGGCCCCGCCGCGTGCAAGTACACGGGCGGCCCCACGAAGGGCGGCGCCAGCGACTGCCGCGCCGAGTTCATCGCCGACATCCGCCGCATGATGGCGAAGGGCGGCGTGGACTGGCAGATGGCCGAACTCGGCCGTCAGGAAAAGGGCGGCGGCGGCACCATCGCCAAGTTCATGGCCCGCTTCGGCATGGACGTGCTCGACTTCGGCACGCCGCTCCTCAACATGCACGCGCCGTGGGAGATCGCCTCCAAGCACGACTGCTACCACACGAAGAAGGCCTACGCCGCCTTCTTCGCGGGCTGAGACTGGTGGACGATGAGGGACTCGAACCCCCGACCTTGACCGTGTAAAGGTCCTGCTCTAACCAACTGAGCTAATCGTCCGCGGAAAAAAATCACGAATCGTAGAAGGTCTTGCCTGTTTCCGTGACGAGGCGTTCCGCCACGGGGTAGGCGAAGCCTGGCGCGTCTTCGAGGCGCGCGACGAACTGCGCGGCCTCCCATTTCGCCATGGCGAGGTCGTGCAGGCGGAAGTTGCCGCAGTTCACCGCCGTGGCGCCGGGAATCTCGGTCGTCTCGTCGCGCAGATGGCGGAAGGCGGCGAGCAGCAGCGGCAGCAGGTCTTCCTTCGGCTTCGGTGCGCCCTTCATGATGAGATAGCAGCCCGTGAGGCAGCCCATCGGACCCCAGTAGACGACACGGTCCTTCCACTGCGCGTCGTTGCGCAGATACGTGGCCACCACGTGTTCGATCGTGTGCATCGCGTTGGGATGGATCGCGGGTTCCGTGTTCGGGAACTTCATGCGCACGTCGTACGTCGTCACGGTTTCGCAGCCGAGGACGTCCGTGCGCGACACGTAGATGCCGGGCCGGATCTTCGTGTGGTCCACTTGGAACGAAGGTATGAGCTCTGATTTCACGCGGCACAGTATACCATAAAATCGCCGTCTTGGGGCGAGTCTCCTTCACGGCCGACGCATGTGCGAGAGGATCAGCCCTCTCGAGCGAGGGTGGAGTCATTTT
>CAVGKN010000157.1:0-3523 GCA_963629855.1 Lachnospiraceae bacterium | reverse complement strand
AGCGCCTCACGCTCCTCGGCATCAACTTCTCGTCCAAGACCCGCGAGATCGACGATTGGCTCGTCGCCGAGGCGAAATAGATGGTCGTCTTTTTTTTAGAAACCTCTTTCCGTTTCCGCCTAAATCGTGTATACTAGGCGTTTGATTCCATGGGGAAGGTGGCTCTTTTCCCGTGGGCCGTCGGATTTCAAAGCGATGGAGCAGGCATGAAGAAGATCATTTTGACCTTGTTGCTGGCCGCGATGACGCTGGGCGTGATCGCGGATCCGGTGTCGTCCAGTATGGCCGTGCGCATGGCCAATGCCTGGGCGACGAAGAATGCGGCCTTCGGCGTGGGCGCGCGCGCCACGGGCGCCGTGAGCACCGTGTACGACCCGACGAACGCGACGATCGTGCTGTGGCATCAGGTCACGCTGAAGAACGGCGGCATGCTCGTGGTCGCGCCGGTCACGGAGATCGAGCCCGTGGTCATGGCCCTTGAAAAAGATCCGGGCGAGCTGCCCACCGCCCACCCGCTGCGCGGCATCCTCACGGGCGATATGCGCCGCCGCCTCCAGTTCCTCGGCCTCTACTCCTCCGCCGCCACGCGCGGTGGCGCGAGCCTCGCCTCCGCCACGCCCGCTTCGACCACCACCACGACTGCCACCACCACCGCTGCCACCACCAACGAGACCGCTCTCGCCTGGGGAAAGGTCAACGACGCGAAGTGGAAGCGCCTGCTCGCCTCCTCCTCCAGCGCCTCGATGCTTGCCGACTCGACGGTGTCCGCCGCGTCGATCGAAGTTAATATCCGTACCGTCAAGGGCTTTGAGCAGGGCGGTGCGCTGACCCACTGGAACCAGTCCTCCTACATGGGGTCCTACCTCTACAACTACTATACACCCGGACACGCGGTGTGTGGCTGCGTGGCGACGGCCACCGCCGCGCTCGCGCAGTTCTACGGCACCACGAACGCCGTGGGCGGCATCACGAAGAACTGTACCTACAACGGAACTGCGTACCCCTCCACGACGATTGGCGGCGCGATCGACTGGTCGATTCTGCCGGAGAACTTTGGCGGCACGAACTCCGCCTCCTCCTGGCTCACCACCGAGCAGCGGGAGCTCATCGGCCGCGTGGCCTACGACGCCGGCGTGGGCGTGAGCATGATGTGGGGGGACGAAGAGTCCGCCGCATACGAATACGACATTGTCACGGCGCTCAAGGACGTCTTCGGCTTCCGCAACGCGCGCTGCGTCTCGTTCCAGAGCGAGGAGAATCCTTCGCAGACGGCGCTGGAGAAGCTCATCTACAACCAGTGCCGCGCGGGCGTGCCCGTGGGCATCAGCATCGAGGGGCACTCCGTGGTCGTGGTGGGCTATGGTCTCGACTCCGAGAACGTGGAGCGCGTGCGCGTGTTCATGGGCTGGGCGGGTTCGGGCGACGGCTGGTACGCCCTGCCGAAGATCGACACCAAGTCCACCCTGGGCGGCAGCACCTACCTTTCCGAGATCGTCGACCAGGTCATCACGATGATTTCCTATGCGGACGACGACATCGTGCCAATCGTGGGCCACGTGGCCTTGACGAACGCGACGCTTAAGATCGAGGCGTTGGATCGCACGTTTACCTCGAGCGAACTCGGCTACTTCGGCACGCGCGTGCCGGCGACGATCGGCGACGTTACCGTGACGTGCGAAGGCCACCCTGCCGAGTGCACGGTCGGCGAGAAGGCCGCCACGGCCACGGACGAAGCCACGCTCTGCGCGGAAGGCGTGCTGCCCGACGCCTTCGAGTTCTTCCTGCTCAACAGCTCCGTGGCGTATTCGCTGAAGAAGGCCAAGATCATCGCCGAGAGGGAAGGCAAGGCGATTCTGCGCGTGAACGGCAATTCGGAAGACGAGAGCGTGAAGGCGCTTGTGGACTCTGTCGTCGCGCTCGACGAAGCCAACACGGGCAACTTCACGAATCTGTTCGTCTACTACTTCTCGTCCGTCGACAGTTCGGCGGGCGACGGCGCGGAGGTCTCCTATGGCGTGTATCTGCCGCGCGACCTTGACGAGGAGGAGCGCTGGCAGGCGCAGAACGGCGCGCTCGCCTATGGCTACGTCTCCACGCTGACGCTGGCCACGAACGTCACGCACGACGTCACGCACGTGGCGGAGACGAACGGCCTCGCGGAGACGACGGCCACGTACAACACGGTGACCACGTTCGCGCCCATCGACGCGGAGGTCTTCGCGGTGACGAACAACGTGGACGAAGTGAGCACGAACGTGCTCCAGGAGGCGATGCTCGAGAGCTTCTACCGCGTGGTCGGCCTCGGCGGGGTGCGCTTTTCCGAGTGCACGTCCGGCATTACCGTGACGATCGGCGCGCCGACGGCGGAGGCCGAGGCGGCGATCGACGCGGTGGCGGATGAGGCGAACAAGACCGGCCTCCACGAGAACTGCTACACGAACGGCACCTACACGTTCACGTGCGCCGCGGAGGTCACGAACGAGACGGCGGGCGTGGTGTGGGACTGCACGGGCTGGACGGTTACGAACCTCACCACCGGCGCGGCGTCCGAGGGCGAGGGCTGCACGGCCACGCTCGACCTCGCGCTGGGCGACGAGATCGCGCTCACGTGGAACTGCGAGACGAACGCCGTCTACATCACCGTGCAGGCCGAGTGCCAGAACAGTCGCGGTGCCGCGGGCACGTTCGCGTGCGAACCGGGTTCGGGCTGGTACGCCTTTGGCAAGTCGGTGACCTTCACGGCTTCGTGCTCGGATGACTACTTGTTCTCGAACTTCACGTTCAGCAATGGCGAACAGGTGGAAGGCTCCAGCGGCTACTCCCTGCTCAGCGCCATGAAGGTTCTCGTGTGGCCGCAGCTGCCGACCACGCTGACCGCCGACTTCCGCAAGGTGAAGGCCGGAACGGGCGGGGCGACGGTGGAGGCGACCACGAACATCACGCTCACGGCGACGTCCGTGTTCCTCGCGGACGACGCGGTGCACGGCGTGGGCGATGACGGTGCGCCGGCGGCGGGCGACGTGCCCGCCACCACCGTGTTCGCCGCGACCAACACGCTGCAGCTCGCCTCCGGCGACACCGCCACCTTCGCCGTCGTGACGCACGACGGCACGACGGAGGGAACGGTCGATTACTGCGTGGAGATCACGCCGCCCACGTTCACGGACGCCGACGGCCGCGAGTGGGAACTGATCGGCTGCGTTCCGCGCGCCGTGACGATGTTCGACACTGCGGACAGTCTGAGCGCCGCGGCCGAGGAGCTGCCGGGCAACGCGCTGTCGTTGCGCGTGGTGGAGACGACCGTCGCGTTCACCTGGGTGTGGAGCCTTGCGGACGGAAGCGGCGACGACGACGAACCCGTGACGACGGAGTTCGACATTGCGTGGGATGCCGCGCTCACCACGCTCAACGCGCGCGGCTACGCCACGAATCTCATCTCGCTCGCCGCGCTCGAGAAGGAGGGCAAGACGATCGACGATCTCACCGTCACCGTGCCCAATGGCTTCAAGGTGAAGCTCGCGAC
>CAVGKN010000156.1:0-3532 GCA_963629855.1 Lachnospiraceae bacterium | reverse complement strand
GAGGCCACCTCACTAAGACCGTGGCGAAATGTCGGAACACCATCCTCCGCCTCTACTGGCTGTTGGCTGCTGGCTGCTGGACTGCTGAACACTTGGGCCGACGCATGTGCGAGAGGATCAGCCCTCTCGAACGAGGGTGGAGTCATTTTAATGCGTCGGCCCTGATACCCATGCGCTCCAGTCGGCCGCCAATGAAGGGGAAGTCGGCGCGGGGCAGGGCGGCGGAGACGCGCGCAAGCAGGCCTTCGACCTCGGCGCGCAGGCCCGGCTCGAACCAGCGCCACGTGACGAGCGGCGCAAGCAGGCGCAGCGCGTTGTACTCGGAGACCTTCGCGTAGGCGACCAGCGTCGCCTCGAGGAAGGCGAGGCCCTCCTGCGTCCAAAGTTGGTCGCCGTTCGCCGTGAAGCCGCAGTAGAGCGCGCGGCTGAGCGTGGGATGGCGGATAGACCAGCCCGCGCGGCGTTCCTCGGCGTGGATGCGCGCGAAGACGTCCGCGTGCGGATCGCCCGCCACGAGGCCGAGCCAGCCCGCGTAGCCGTTGAGCGACGCGCGCAGCTTCCGCCCTTCCGCAGCGAGGATCTCGTGGCGGCGCGGCGCGTTGCCGACCGTGAGCGCGCGTAGGGCGTTGAGCCGCGCCGTGATGTGGCGCGCGCGGCCGAGATAGCCCATGATCGCCGCCCAGGCCTCGGGTTCGTCCACTTCGGCGAGCAGTTCGAGGATGCGGTTTTCCCAGGCGCGGCGCGTGATGGCGGCGGCGTCGAGGCCGTCCGTGGCGGCGCCGGCGAGCGCGGCGATGAGCGCGGGCGCGCCGAGGGTCTGCGCGGCGAGGCGGCGCAGGGCGTGCATTTCCGCCACGTTCTCGCGCACGCGCGCCCGGCGGCGGCGGTCGAGCGAGTCGGCGGGGATGTCGAGCAGGGCCGCCTTCGCGCCCGCGTCGAGCGCGGGGTCGTTGAACGCGCGCACGTAGAGCGCGAGCCACGAATCGACGGCGCCGAGATCGCGCAGCGCCTTCATCGCCTCGGCGCGGTTGAAGAGGTCGGGATCCTCGCGGGCCTGGCGCGCGCGTTCCGCCGCGTCGGCCTCGGCCTCGAGCACGCCGTAGAAGCCGCCGCCGCGGTTCCACGAAATGAAGTCCGGCTTCGGACAGCGCGTGGTGAACGTCTCGCGCGCGCCGTCGAGGATGAACGTGCCGCTCGCCACGTCGCGGCCGTCCTTCACGAGCGCGAACGGCACGGGCACGGTGTAGGCGGCGTCGCGCGCGAGCGTGACGGTGAGCGCGCCCGCCTCCCAGCGCCAGGAGGCGCGCACGGTGGGATGCCCCGCCTCGAAGAGCCACGGCCGCATGAGCGCGCCCACGTCGCGCCCCGAGACCTCGGAGAAGACCTTGAGAAAATCGTCCGTGTTCGCGTTGCCGCCGTCGAAGCGGCGGAAGTAGGCGCGCCACGCGGCGTCGTAGGCGTCGGCGCCGATGAGGTTGCGCAGCGTGTTGAGCACCTCGGGCGCCTTGTCGTAGGTGATCGCGTCCACGACTTCGTCGGGGTCGTTCACGCCTTCGCGCACGACGGCGCCGGCCACGCCGCCTTCCTCCTCGGCGAAGGCGCCGCCCAGTCCGCGCAGGCCGCGCAGCTCGTCCGCGCGCGTGAACGCGGCGCCGAACGTCTGCGCGAGGAAGGCGCGTTCCACGTTGACGGTGTAGGCCTCGTTGAGCCACATGTCGAACACGGTCTCCATCGTCACGCCGCTGCCGCAGTGGCTGTGCTCGAACTCGTGCGGAATCACGCCGTAGGCGTAGACGAGCCGGCGGTCGGGCAGCGTATCGTCCACGAGCGCGGCCTCCGTGATGATCGTGGTGTTGCCCGTGTTCTCCATGCCGCCGTAGAGCGACTTCTCCATGCAGATCGTGCGGTACGTCTCAAACGGATACGTGAAGCCCGTAAGCGCGTGCTGGAAGAGCACGGACGCCTTGAGGATCTCCATCGGAATGCGCGCGCCCGCGAGGCGGCCCGGCGGCACGAGATACTCGAGGCGCACCGTGCGGCCCGAGTCCGGATACGTGACGGAATCGGCGAGCACCTCCCACGTGCCGGCGCAGGCGAGGAAGAGATACGGCGCCATCGGGCGGCGCATCTCGTAGACGCAGCGGCGGCGGTCGCCCACCACCACGTCCTCCACGAGGTCGCCGTTCGAGAGAAGGTGCGTGTAGCGCGCATCGCCTTCGAGCGTGGTGCGGAACGTGCACTTCGCCGTGCAGTCGTCCACAATGGGCAAGATCCGCTGGAAGCCGAACTGCTGGCACTGCGACATGTACTGCTGGGGAAGAGTGCTTCGTGCTTGGTGCTTGGTGCTTGGTGCGGGGGAGACCGAAGGAGTGACGTCGCGGTAGATGCCTTCGAGGCGCGTGTCGTCGGGGTGGGAGACGTGGGAGACGGAGAGGGTGAAGACGTCGCCGGGCGCGACGGCGCGGTCGAGCGGGTAGACGACCGGGGCGCCGTCGCAGTCGAGCGCGAGTTCGCGCAGGGGCTCTCGCGCGCGGAGGCGCAACGTGCCCTCGGCCTCCACGCGGTCTTCGAAGAAGCGAATCGTCACGTCCACGTGCTCGAGCTGCGCGGGCGGGCGACGGTAGGCGTCGCGCCGGAAGGTCCACTCGCTCTTCGCGGTCATGCGCGCACCCCCACGAGGTCGGGCAGAATGCCGATGAGGAACGCGAGCAGCACGAGCGCGAACGCGACGAGCCGCTTCCAGAGCGGTACGGCGCGCGCGGGCGGTTCCGCCGCCGGCGCGCCCGCGTCGCGCCGCAGCGTCTTGCGGATGCCGCGCAGCGCGAGCGGCAGGCGTCCCCTGGGCGTGGCGAGCGCCGCCGCGAGACCGAGCAGCGCGATCACCACCACGAAGCGATACTGCACGAACACGGCTAGAATTCGAGCGCCGCGTACATCTTCGCGAGGAACTCCTCGTACGTGAGGCGTTCCTGCTGCATCGTGTCGCGGTCGCGCACCGTGAACTTGCCGTCCTTCGGCGATTCGGGATCGACCGTGATGCACCACGGCGTGCCGGCCTCGTCCTGGCGGCGATAGCGGCGGCCGATCTGGCCGGACTCGTCCCAGAACGCGTTCACCTTCTTGCGCAGACGGCCGAAGATCTCCTTCGCCATCGCGTAGCTGGCCTCGTCCTTCTTCACGAGCGGGAACACGGCCACCTTCACGGGCGCGACCTTCGGGTTGAAGTGCAGCACGGTGCGGACGTCTTCCTTGCCCTTGTCGTCGGTGAGCTTCTGCTCCTCATACGCCTCGCAGAGCAGGGCGAGCATGAGGCGGTCCACGCCGGCGGAAGGCTCGATCACGTGCGGCACGTACTTGCCGTCGAAGAGGTTGCGGCAGAACGTCTCGGCGGCGAGGGGATCCTTGCCGCGGGCGACCCAGTCGGCCTGCACCTTGGCGATGAACGCGGCGCGCGCGGCCTCGTCCATCTTCTTGGCGGCCTGCTTGAGCGGATCGTCGAAGACCATCTGCGACTCGCCGGACCACTTCTGGT
>CAVGKN010000155.1:0-3551 GCA_963629855.1 Lachnospiraceae bacterium | reverse complement strand
GCGTGCAGAGCGACCTGCACACGCTCGCGCTGCGCAACCACTGCTTCCAGAAGAAGGCCGCGCCCGGTACGGGCAGCTACACGTGGATGGACCGCGCGTGGGAGTTCCTCTCCGCCAAGGGCTTCAACCGCTAGATGATCGGCATCTCGAAACTCTACTGCGGCACGGTCGAGGCCTCGGACGCGCTTCGCTATCGGCGCGGCGTCCATCGCCGGCCCGTGGTCGTGTGGAACTGCACGCCCACGTGCAATCTCGCGTGCTCGCACTGCTACGCCGCCTATGCGGGTCAGCAGCGCGTGCTCGACACGGCGCAGGCGTTTGCCGTGATCGACGATCTCGCGGACTTCGGCGTGCCTGTGGTGCTCTTCTCGGGCGGCGAGCCGTTCACGCGGCCCGACATCCGCGACCTCGCCGCGCACGCCAAGGAGCGTGGCCTGCGCGTGACGTTCTCCACGAACGGCACGCTCATTGACGACGCCTGGGCGGACTGGATCCGTGACCTCGGCGTGGCCTACGTGGGCATTTCGATCGACGGCACCGAGCAGATCCACGACGCCTTCCGCCGCCGCGCCGGCGCCTACCGCGACGCGCTGGCGGCGATCCGCCGGCTTCGCGCGCGCGACGTCAAGGTGGGGCTGCGCGTGACGATGACGCGCGACAACATGGCGGCGATTCCCGCGATCTTCGACCTCATGCGCGCCGAGCGCGTGCCGCGCATCTGCCTCTACCACCTCGTCTACACGGGGCGCGGCCGCGAGATCGCCGCGACGGATCTCAACCACGCCGAGGCGCGCGCCGCGCTCAACATGATCGTCGACCAGACGCGCGCCTGCTTCGACACGGGCTTCCCCGTGGAGGTGCTCACCGTCGATAATCCCTGCGACGGCATCGCGCTCTATCTGCGCATGAAGGCCGAGAACCACCCCAACGCCCAGACGGCGCTCGACCTCCTCACGCTTAACGGCGGCAACGCCTCCGGCGAGGGCATCGGCTGCATTTCGTGGGACGGCACGGTCTATCCCGACCAGTTCTGGCGCAACCACCCCGTGGGCAACGTGCTCGAAAAGCCGTTCTCGCAGATCTGGGGAAATCCCGAACCGGGTTCGCTGCTCGACCTCATGCGCCGCAAGAAGACGCTTGTGAAGGGACGCTGCCGCACGTGCCGCTGGCTCGATCTCTGCGGCGGCAATTTCCGCGCGAGAGGCGAGGCCGTGACGGGCGACCTCTGGGGCGAAGACCCCACATGCTATCTCACCGACGCGGAGCGCGCCCCTTGCGCGGCCCCATGCCAAACACCTTGAGCGTGGCGCGGAAGTCGGCCGGCAGCGGCGAATGGGCCTTGATGGTCTCGCCGCGCCGCATCGGGTCGGGCAGCACGAGCGCCGTGGCGTGCAGCATCTGGCGCGGCACGGACATGAGGCGCGGATCGCGTGCGCTCTTGAGCCCGAACGTGCGGTCGCCCACGATGGGGTGGCGTACGCCCGCGAGGTGCCGGCGGATCTGGTTCGTGCGTCCCGTCTCGATGCGCACGAAGAGGAAGGTGGCCTCGTCGCCCTGCGCCTCGCGCGTGACGATCGAGATGGCGGGCTGGTCGTCGAGCGGCGTGTCGATTTTCTGGTAGGCGTAGGGGAACGCGCCCGCGGCGATCGCGGCGTACGTCTTCGCCACGCGGCGCGTCTTGAAGACCTCCACGGCGGCGGTGAAGGCGGCAAACGTCTTCGCGAGCAGCAGACAGCCCGACGTGTCGCGGTCAAGCCGGTGCACGGCCTGCAGCGTGGGCTGGTTGAGCTGCGCGCGCAGGATCGCCTCCACGGACTTCGGATCTTCGTTCGAAAGGAGGCCCGCGGGCTTGTCGGCCACGATGTAGTCCGGCGTCTCCACGAGCACACGCACGTGACGGCGTTCCTCCGCAGGGGCTGCTGCGGCGGAGGCGGCGACCGGCTTCGCGCTGCCCGCCTGGCGGCGCGCGCCCGCCACCACGATCTTCGGGATCTCGATGACGTCACCCGTCTTGAGCGCGTGGTGCGCGATCCACACGCAGCGGCGGTTCACCCACACGCTGCGCCCGTCGATGATCGCCTTCGCGGCGCGGCGCGACAGACCGAGGCGCGCGGCCAGCGCGTCCTGCAGCGTCTTGCCCGCGTCGGGGCGGTTGATGATCAGCGTTTCGACGTTGGCGGCGAATTTCGGTGCGGCTCTCATGTGTGCTTCGTTTCCGTCGGACGCGTTACACGCGGATGATCGACCCCACCACGCCCACGATCTTCTTGTTCTGGAGGTCGGGGCCGAGCTGGATCTCCACGTCTCCCGATTCGTCGGCGCCTTCCTGCGCCGTGATGCGTATCGCCGTTCTGTCGCCGGCGAGCGCGGCGGCGAAGTTCTCCGCCATCGGCGCGTCGTCCATCACGTCGGAGAACGAGAGTTTCAGCGCTTCGGCCTCGTCCGCAGAGCCGAACATGTCGAGGAAGGCGGGATTGACGCAGCGGAAGCGGCCGTCGGGCGCACAGGCGAAGAGGGCGGCCTGCGCGACGTCGTAGGCGTTCTGGCGCGTGCGGAACATGGCGAGCTGGCGGCGGCGGCGCTCGGTGTTGCGGATCGTGAAGACGAGATCGCCGGGATCGAGCAGGTCGATCAGGCTCACCGTCACTTCCGCCGGGAACGACGAGCCGTCCTTGCGCAGGCAGTTTGCGTCGAGCATCATGTGGCGCGCCTGTTCGAGGCCGGTGCGGATGCGCGCCACGATCTCGGGCGTCACGCCGGGGATGAAGCGTCCCACGGGGCTATCCATCACCTCGTCGGTTTCGTACTGGAAGAACTCCTTCGCGCGCGGGTTGAGTTCGAGGAGGTGTCCGCTCGGATCGGTGATCAGCACCGCGTCGTACATGCCAACGAGCAGCTGGCGGAAGAGCGAGCGGTGATCCTTCATCGTGGGCGTGATCGGCATGGTCGGGCGACTCCTTTACAGCGACAGCACGTATTCTGCGAGATCCTTGATTTCCTCCTTGGAGAGTTTCGAGGTCTCGCCGTGCTTGTCGTTCGGGTTGGCGGTGGTCAGCACGTCTTCCATCGTGAGGGCGCGGCCGTCGTAGAGGTAGGGGGCCGTGCGCCAGCACTCGGAGAGCGTGGGCGTGTCGAAGAGTCGGCCGACTTCGGTGTCCGCGCCCGTGCCGACGTCGTACTTCTTGCAATCTGTCCAGAGGTGCTCGCCGTGCGGACCCTTCGAGGTCGGCGTGTGGCAGTCGCCGCACTTCGCCTTCTGGAAGAGTTTCTCGCCGCGCTTGGCGCGCTCGGAGAGCTGTCCGTTCACGAGGTAGGGGCTCGGCACGGGCTTCATCGCCGTGCAGTAGGCGTCGAAGCAGAATACGTCCTCTTCGGGGCGCGTGGTGAACTGGATGTGCACGAGGCCGGCCCCGTTGCACGCGTGCATGTCGCGGCGGATGCCCGTGATCATCGTGGGCGGCGTCCACTGCACGTAGAGCTCGGTCTTCGTCTGCTTGGGGTTGCCCATGCCGTCGTTGAGCAGGTCCCAGTTGAGCGCATCCGCGCGGCCG
>CAVGKN010000154.1:0-3627 GCA_963629855.1 Lachnospiraceae bacterium | reverse complement strand
GAAACCCTAAAGCCCTCACCCCCAGCGAAGCGTACCCCTAACGCGGGTTACTCAAATTCGCGTGCGAATTTGAGTAACCCATTACTATATGCCTTGCGCGACTCGTTGCGGAAATCCGTGAAATTCGGTATACTTGCAACTGACCTTTTCCTACGCAAGGAGTAGACGATGAAAAAACTGATGATCATGGCGGCGGCAGCCGGACTTGCCGCATCCCTTTTCGCGGGGCTTTACGGCGACACGCCGGACGCCAAGCACGCCTGGGGCGTGCACGACATGAACCGACCGAACCCCGTCAAGGTCGAGCCGGGCCGTCAGCTCGGCCAGCCGCCGAGCGACGCGATCGTGCTCTTCGACGGCACGGCGGAATCCTTCGCGCGCAACTGGCGCGACGGCAAGGGCAAGCCTTCGCAGTGGAAGCTTGGCACGGAAGGCGACTTCTACTGTGTGCCGGGCTGGAAGAACGGCGGCGCGATCTTCACGCGCGGCGAGTTCGGCGACTGCCAGCTGCACATCGAGTATCGCCACGACGCCTCGCTCGGCCTCGTGCCGAAGCACGGCGCGCAGATGCACGGCAACTCGGGCGTGTTCCTCATGAACAACTACGAGATCCAGGTGCTCGAATCCTACGGTACGAATCCCGCCGACATGAAGAACCCGAACTACGCCGACGGCCAGGCCGGCGCCGTGTACGCCGAGAATCCGCCGCAGGTCAACCCAGCGCGCAAGCCCGGCGAGTGGCAGGTCTACGACATCGTGTTCCACCAGCCGAAGTGGGACGGCAAGACGCTCGTGGAGCCCGGCAGCGTGACCGTGTTCTTCAACGGCGTGCTCGTGCAGGACCACTGGGAAATGGAGGGCCTCACGACCCACTGCCGCCGCCGCCCGCTCGCGCCGCACGCGACGAAGGGTCCGCTCCAGCTGCAGGATCACGGCTGCGTCGTGCACTACCGCAACATCTGGATCCGCGAGATCCCGCCGCGGTGGGCGAACACCACGCACTCCGTGAAGTACGGCAAGACCGAGGACGTGATGGCGCTGCGGCGCGACACGGCCGCGAAGCTGCTCGCGAAGATCGACCAGACGAAGTGCGGCGCCGCGCAGGTCAACCAGGCCTACGAGGTGATCGCCTACTCGAAGGACGAGCCGTATCTCGGCGCGTGCAAGAAGATCTTCGCCGGCTACCTCGCCACGCTCAACGCCATGGACGACAAGGCGCTCGACGCGGCGAAGGGCGACATTCTCTCGATCAAGCGTTCGATCGACGTGCTCAGGCGCAACAAGGTCATCGGCACCTGCGCGCTCTGCACGAAGATCTGCGACGTGATCGCGAAAAAGGGCTGGGACAAGAAGAAGAAGTAACCTCGACAACCTAAATGGAAAGGAATGGAGCCATGACGAAGGAAGAACTCCAGGAAATGATGGAAGACCTCGAAGACGACGAACTCATTCTCCGCAAGAAGAAGCCGCCGGAACAGAAGACCGGCGTGACGCCCGAGAGCGTGCTGAAGCTGGCCGCAGACGCCTTTGCCGCGCTGCTGGAGAAGAAGCCGCGCGTGATGTGCATGACGCACGCGGGCGCGGCCGACTTCACCCTGCGCGCGCTGAAGGCGCTCGGCGCCACGGGCTGGCTCGTGGACGACATGGGCGAGGCCTCGCAGGGTACCGGCGCCGTGGAGAGCCTCCTCGTGAACGTGGGCTGCGCCACGAAGCCGCAGGCGGACGCCATGCGCGCGGCCGTGTCGCACGCGAACATGGGCAGCAAGCCCTGGGCGCTCGACCCGGAGGGCCTGGGCGCGCTGCCGCTGCGCACGTTCACCGTCAAGGAGCTCATGCGCCGCTTCCCCGCGCTCATCTGCGGCAACGCCGCGGAGATCGACTTCATCGTGAACAACGCGGTGCGCGCGCCCGGTGACGCGGTGACGAGCGACAGCGTGGCGCAGGACGCCGCGCGCCTCGCGACCGTCATCCACGCCGCCGTGGCCCTCACGGGGCCGACGGACTACGTGGCCGTGGAAGGTGCGCCGCTCGTGGCGATCGCGAACGGAGCGCCGATCATGGAGCGCGTGGCCGGTCTCGGCAGCGTGCAGGCCGCGCTCGGCGCCGCGATTCTCGGCGCACTCGGCGGCAAGGCCCGCTGGGAGGCCGCGCTCGGCGCCGCGCTCGCCACGGCGATCGCGGGCGAACGCGCCGCCTCCGCAAAGGGCCCGGGCACCTTCGTGCCCGCGTTCCTCGACGCGCTCGCCGCGCTCAAGCCGGGCGACATCGTCAAGCACGGCAAGGTCTCGCTCGTGCCCGTGGAGGAACGGGAACTCCCGATCATCTGACGCCCGCGGCGACCGACGCCCGCAACCGCGCGGAACGCTTCCCCCTTTCGGAATCCGTTCCGCGCGTTTTTTTTCGCGGCCGGTGAACCCAGGCGACGAATTCCGCATTGACCACAAGTAGAAGCATCGAAGTGCCCTGAACATGGAAGTTTGGAGCGAGATACAGAAGAACGTCGAAGACGGGACGAGACGGCTTGTTTCCGAATATGGGAACAGGCTTTTTGCCGCCGCCATCGGGTTGTGCCGAAACGACCAGGATGCGGAGGATCTCGTCTTCCGCACGTTTGAGCAGGCGGTGAAGAAGATCCGCCTCTACGAACCAAGCGGCGACTTCTTCTGCTGGCTCTACACGATCATGCTCAACTTCCGGCGGATGGATCTGCGGCGGAACACGCCCAACATCGTGTCGGTGGGTTCGGCGCAGGATCTGCCCGAGCAGGCGTACGTGACGCTGTCGGACGTCTCGGGACGGATCTCGTCCGACCGGCTGCTCGCGGCGCTGCGCGCGCTGCCGGAGGCGACGCGCGCCGTGGTGGTGCTGAAGTACTTCGAGGAGCGCTCCGTGGAGGAGATCGCCGCGCAGCTGGCCGTGCCGATCGGCACGATCAAGTCGCGACTCTTCAACGCGCGGCGCGCGCTGTGCGACATGCTGACGAACGACGAACAAGAACACGAACGACAACTGACGAAAGGAGCGTAAAGATGACGGAAGAAGAATTTGACCGACAGGTCTCCACCTGTCTGCGCGCGTATGCGCAGACGAAGCGGCTGCCGGACGATTTCGCGGATCGCCTGGTCGGCGCCCTGCGGCGTCGGCGCTGGCGCCGGCGCGCGAAGCTGGCCCTGCTGGTGGCGAGCCTCGCAATCGCGTTCCTGATGGTGCTGGGCCTCTGCGACGGGTCGCACGCGCTGAAGACGCCGTCGGCGAACCTCGTGGCGGTGCAGTCCGCAGAGGACGGCACGACTGAGCGCATCTCGGGATTCCTGTTTCTGGGCTTTATCCGCGACTTCGTGCGCCGTCCGCGCGCGATGCGCAAAAAGGAAGACGAAGACGCAAAGGGAGAACACTAGAAAATGACGACGAAGATCATTGTGATTGTGGGCGTGTCGGTGCTGTCCGTTGCCGCGCTGGTCATTGGCGGCCTGTTCCTGAACCGGGACGACGGCAAGTCCGAAGACGACGCGCACAAGGCCTGACGCCTTCCCTTTACAGCGATGCGGCCTGCTTGGCGATTTCGCGTTGTAGGTTGCTGATCCACTGCTGGTATTTTCGTTCGGGGATGTTGCTGAAGAGACAGGT
>CAVGKN010000153.1:0-3627 GCA_963629855.1 Lachnospiraceae bacterium | reverse complement strand
ACCACATTCCCTTCCAAGCGTGTGCGACAAAATCACGTAATGGGTTACTCAAGTTCGCGCGCGAACTTGAGTAACCCATTACGCTACTGCGCCTTGGGTTCCATGAGCACGGGAAGCGTGGCGAACTGCTGCAGAAAGGTGGCGGAAAGGCCGGGGATGGACGAAAGGCGGGCGAGGGCGCTGCGGGCGGTGCGGTCGACCTCGGCGTCGCCGCTGCCGTTGACGATGCGGAAGCTGCGCACGCGGCCGCCGGGGCCGAACTGCAGCTCCACCTGCAGCGGCTGCAGGCCGGGATGCCACTTGAAGCTTTCCTTGTCCCACTCGCGGCGGATGGCCTGGGCCACGAGGCTCACGCAGCGCGTGACCTCGTCGTTCGCGATCTGGTTCTTCGCGCCGATGCGGTAGCCCATGTTCATGTAGCGCAGAAACTCCTCGGGCGACATGGGCTTGTCGGCGGCCGTGCCCTTGCCGTAGGTGCGCACGTTCGGCGGCGGCTCAATCTTCGTGGCCTTTGAACGCAGATCCGGCGCGGCGGGGCCGGACTTCACGAACTTCGCCTTCTCGCGCAGATCCACGGGCTTCTTCGGCGGCTCCTTCTTCTTCGGCTTCTCCTTCTTCTCCACGACCTGCTCCACGGCCTCGACGGGCGGCGCCTTCTCGGTCTTCGGCGGCGCGGGCGGCTCGGGCTTGGGCTTCTTCTCGGCGGGCGTCTCCGGCGGCGGCGGATTGGGGTCGGGGTCGGGATCGTCGGTCTGCACCGCCCAGGGCGGCACCACCGTGAGATCCATCGGGATGATGACGTCCGGCGGCGAGAACGCGACCTTCGCCATGATCCAGAAGAACGCGAACACGCCGAGGTGCAGGGCAAGCGACAGCCCGAGCGCCCGCCACGAGACGGGGCCCCGGGGCTTGCGCGCCCCCTGCTCGACGGTGCGTTCGTACGCGCTCACCGGCTACTTCTCCTTCGTGACGAGCGCCATCTTGCGCACGTGGCAGCCGTAGACGACCTTCACCACGTCCATCACCGCGCCGTATTCGAGGCGTTCGTCGCCGCGCACGAGCACGGGCACATCGGGGTCGGCGGCCACCTTCGCGTCGAGGTCGGCCTTGAGCGCCTCGAGCGTGAGGGGCACGTTGTTGAGGTAGACCTGGTTGTTGATGTCCACCGTGATCACGTTGGTCTTGGCGTCCTTGCTCGGCAGCGTGTCGGTCTTCGCGCGCGGCAGCATCACGGTGATGCCCTGTTCGAGCGCGGGGATCGTGAGCATGAACGTGACGAGCAGCAGGAAGGTCAGGTCGATAAGCGAGTTCATGTCGATCGACGCCTTCGCGCCGCCGACGAGCCCGCCGCGTCTGCGCAGACGGCTCATGCTAGAGGCCTCTCCCCTGATCCTGGAATTCCAGCGCGATGCGGCCCATGAGATCGTCCGCAAACGATTCCATGTCGCTGAGCAGGTCGCGCAGCTGGGCGGAGAGCATGTTGTGGATCACCACGCCCGGAATGGCGATGAGCAGGCCGACCACGGTCGTGACGAGGGCGGAGGCGATGGCCGGGGCCATGGTCGCGATCGTGGCGCTGCCCGCGGCGCCCATGTCCGCAAAGGCGTCGAGCACGCCCCACACGGTGCCGAGCAGGCCGAGCATCGGCGCGATGGCGACCACGGTGGCGATCATGCCCATGCCCTTCTCCACGCGCAGCGACTCCTCGTCGAGCGCGTGCTCGCAGATGGACTTCACAAGCCCCATCTCGTGCACGGTGAGCGCGGCCGTCACGCCGGGCTGGCGCCCCACGAGCAGCGAGCGCACGTCGGGCGTGAGCAGGCGCAGCAGACGCTCGCACGCACTGCGGTAGATGGTCTCGAACGCCGAGCCGCTGTCGTCGTGGCGCGCGAGGTAGTAGTTGAGCACGTTCTGCTCGCCCATGATGTCGCGCGACACGCGGCGCGCGAGGTGGATCTGGCCGGAAATCTCGCGCCACTTGCCGAAGATGAACGTGAACATCACCACGCTCGCGGCGAGCTGCACGAGCACGAGGCCCTTGCCCATCGCGCTCGACTGCAAGTAGCCGCTCACGAGCGAATCTGCGAAAAACTCAAGCATGCCTGTACTCTCCATTCTTGACGATCGACGTGACCTGGCCTTCGGGCGGCAGCGCGGCGCGCGACGCGCCGCACGCGGTCAGCACCTTGTACGTGGTCTGAAAATGCGTTTTGCAGTGGGTCATGAGCCACGTGGGGCCGTGCGCCTTCACCATCTTCTCCGCGAGCTGGCGCACGCGCGGGTCGCTCGACCCAAGCGGCACCGTGCCCAGCGGCGCCCCCGGCTCGACCTCCTCCGCCATGTCGCGCAGCGCGCGCAGGAACACGTCGCGCGCAAGCACCGACGCCGCCGCCACCGCGATCGAATACGCCTCGGCCTTGTGCCGCTGCTCCACCTTCACCTGCTTGCCGCGCGTCTTGAGCGCGCGCTTGATCACGGTCTCCGTCGGCGCGAACTGGTCGACCACCACGAGTGGACACGCCGGCTGCTTCTCGAGCAGCTCCTCGATGCACGTGCCGTGCGCCCATGCGAGCAGGCGGTTAAGGCTGTGGATCTTCGCGTAGAGGCGGTTGTAGGCGGCGGGGCCGATCTTGACGACCGCGTAACCGTTCGGCCCGAGCACGCCGCGGATCTTCTGCGCCATGCGCATGAGCACGCCGTTGTTCGTGATGAGCTTGCAGTCGCGCACGCCGCCCGTATCCACGTGCTTTTCGTCGCGCGCGTCGAGCCATTCCACGCGCATCGTGCGCAGCTGCTCGGCCTGCTCGGCGTCCACGTGGCAGCAGGCGACCACAAGCGGCCCGAAGTAGTCGCCCTTGCCGGATTCGTCGCTGCCCCCGTGCGGCAGGGGCGCGCCTTCGCCCGCGGCGTCCGCGCGCGCGGTGGAATACGTGCCGCCCGCGCTCGCGGCATAGACCGCGCCGCCGCCCATCGTCACGGGCACCACGCCATTCGGCTCCAGATGAAACTCCACGAAGTCCTGCGCCTCGCCGCCCTGCACGCACAGCTTGCGCCGGCCGTGCTTCTCCTTCGCGTAGAGCGCGCAGTTGAAGCCATTCCCCTCCGCCGCCGCCAGTGCATAGGGCACCTGCTTCGGACGATAGTTCCCCGCGCTCAGCAGGGCCAAAAACCGGTCCTGCTGCTCTTCGTCGAGTTCAAAGGTAAAACATGTCTTTCGTTCTGCCGTGGGCATGGAGGAAAGTATACCACATTCAGCACGACTGCGGCGGCCGCTCTTCGGGGAAAAGACGCGCGAGCGCCTGCTCGGCGGGCGTGGCGGCGCCCTTCTTCGCGTTGCAGTCGAAGCAGCACGGCACGCAGTTGCCGCGCGTGGACGTGCCGCCGCGCGCCACGGGCACCACGTGGTCGAGCGTGAGGTTCGCGGCGCCGACCTGGCGGCCGCAATAGTGGCACACGCCCCGCGCGATCTGCGCGCGCCACCAGCCCGTGCGCCGCAGTTCGCGCGCGCGCTCGCGTTCGCGCTTCACGTGCGCGGGGTCCGGATGCAGGTCATACCAGTCGTCCATGGTGAAATTCGCCTCAGGCCTTCTTCTGCGCGGGCAGCAGACGATCGACGAGTTCCTTCAC
>CAVGKN010000152.1:0-3633 GCA_963629855.1 Lachnospiraceae bacterium | reverse complement strand
CGGCGAGCGGCGCGGCGGCGAGCTTCGCCTCGAATTCCGCGCGTCGGCGAATAAGCGCGCGCAGCACGCCGTTCACCACGCGGTCGAGCCGCCGGCCGCGGCCGCACGCCTTCGCCGCGTCCACGGTCTCGTTCACCGCCGCGAAGTCCGGCACGTCGGGCATGTAGAGAATCTGCGCCGCGCCCACGAGCACGAGCGCCTCCAGCTCGCCCTTCGGCCACGTGCGCAGCAGTTCGCCCAATACGGCGCGCAGCGGACGGAACCGGCGCACGACCGTGTAGACGACGTCCTGCACGAACGCGCGGTCCGCCCCGCCCGGCGGCAGCATCTCGTTCGGGAACTCATGCGTCGCCAGCCAGCGGGCGACGATGAACGCGGCTGTGCGTCTCGAATTCATCGCGTTGCGCTCAGAGCGCCGCCACGGCCTCGATCTCGATCATCACGTCCTTGGGCAGACGCGCCACCTGCACGCAGCTGCGCGCGGGCTTCGTCTCGCCGAAGAGCTCCGCGTAGACCGCGTTGACCGCGCCGAAGTCGTTCATGTCGCGCAGGAACACGGTCGTCTTCACCACGGCCGCAAGCCCCGCGCCCGCGGCTTCGAGCACGTGACGCAGGTTTGTGATCGCCTGGCGCGTCTGCGCCTCGATCGTGGTGGCCGTGACGGCGTTCACGGCCGGGTCGATCGGGATCTGCCCCGAGCACCACACGAAGCCGCCCGCCTTGATGGCCTGGCTGTAGGGTCCCAGCGCCTTCGGCGCCTGTTCCGTGGAAACGATTTCGTTCATGATTGGAGTCCTTTACTTGTCCCCGTGCCGGCGCATCTGGCGCGTGACGTGCGGGCCGTCGACGACTTCGGCCGTCGCGGGCGCCGCAGGCGCGCCATAGCGCTTCTTGATCCACCACGCCTGCGCCACGCCGATCGCCGTGCTGAGCATCCAGTAGAGCGAGAGCGCGCTCGGGAAGTTGTAGAAGAAGAAGAGCATCATGAGCGGCATCATGATCATCATCATGCGCTGCTGGCGCTGGTCGCCCGAAGTCGGCGTGAACGCGCTCTGCAGCATCGTGAGCGCCGCCATCGCGAGCGGCAGGATGTTGAGGCCGCCGAACGGGAACCAGCTCGCGAAGAGCGCCTCCGGCTCGGAGAGGTCGGCGATCCACAGGAACGGCGCGTAGCGCAGTTCCACCGCCGAGCGCAGCACCGTGAAGAGCGCGATGAACACGGGGATCTGCACGAACATCGGCAGGCAGCTCGAGAGCGGGTTGACCTTGTGGTCGCGGTAGAGCTGCCACGTCTCCTGCTGCAGACGCTGCGGATTGTCCTTGTACTTCTGCTGGATCTCCTTCATCAGCGGCTGGATCTCCTGCATCCGGCGCATGCCCACCGTGGACTTGTGCGTGAGCGGCCAGAACAGCACGCGCACGAGGATCGTGAGCAGGATGATCGCCACGCCGTAGTTCGGAATCAGCGCGTTGAAGAAGTTGAGCACCCACACGAGCGGATAGCACAGCCAGCGCCACATGCCGAACTCCATCACGTCGCGCATGCCCAGATCCCACAGCAGCGCCTGCTTTTTCGGGCCGAGATAGACCGTGTAGGCGCGCTTCTCGGGCGCGCCGGCGAAGGCGGCCTCGGCCACGACGTTCTTGAGCACGTAGTCCGACTTCGTGAGGTCGCGCGTCATCGTCGCGCGGAAGCCCGTGTTCGCCTCCGTGCACGAGGCGAGGGCGGAGACGAAGAAGCGGTTCTTCACGGCAATCCAGTCCTGCCGTCCGGGGTAGTCCACGCTCGCGCGCTCGGGCAGGCCGGCCGCGGACTTGCTTCCGCTGCAGCCGCCGGACATCGCCACGAGGTAGCTGCGCAGCGGCGAGTCGCTGTCGTCGCCGTGGTGGACGACGTGCGGCTTGGCGACGGCGCTCGTCCACGAGTCGATCGAGAGGATGTCGTTCTTGGAGGTGCCCATCGAGATCGCGCCGAGCGAGAGGCGATGCGCGGCCGCGGCGTCGGGCTTGGCGAAGGTCTCCTCCACGTCGATGCGGTAGTTGTCGCCGAGCGTGATGCGGCGCGTGAGCGCGGCGTTGCGGAAGACGACGAAGTTGGTGCCGGTCTCGGCGACGGCGTAGTCCGCATTCGGCGCGAGCGCGGGGAAGCCCTCCAGCGCGAGCGCGGGCGCGGCGGCGAAGTCGAGCACGAGCGCGGGGTTCGTCTCGGAGAGGTCGCCCGGACCTTCCGCGTAGTGCAGCATCTTGGCGCTCTTCACCACGGCGCCGTGCGAGGAAAGCGTGAGCGCCACGTCGCCGTTCGCGAGCGTGACGAGACGCTCGGGCGTCGTCGGCGCGGGGGGCGTCGCAGGCTGCGGCGCGGGCGCGGTGGTTGTCGGCGCGGCGGGCTGCGGCGCGGGTGCGGCCACAGGCTGCTGCTGCACGGGCGCGGGATGCGCGGCGGCGTACTGCGCCTGCGCCTCGGCGGCCTTCTTCTGCGCGCTGATCGAATACCACATCCAGCCGGCCGTCGCGAGGCCCAGCAGGATCGCAATCAGTTTTTCCGTCTTGTTCATTCTCGTCGTCTTCTTCACGTGTTCTCGAATCGATTCGTCCACTCGCCGCGCGGCGGCACGGGATCGTACCCGTGCGGACCGAACGGACGGCACCGCAGCAGTCGCCGCGCCGCGAGGAGCGTTCCCTTCCAGGCGCCGTGCACCTGCAGGGCCTCGATCGCGTAGTTCGAGCAGCTCGGCTCGAACCGGCAGCAGCCGCGGAAGAGCGGCGAGAGAATCACCTGGTAGGCGCGTACGCAGAAAATCAGAATCTGCTTCACGATCCGTCCCCTAGGCGTTCCCCGCGTCCTCCGTCGTCGTCGCGCCGAAGAAGCCGCCCTTGCGGGCGACCTGGCGCAGCTCGTGCATCACGTCCGCCGTGCGCCGCCCCGCCAGGGCCGCGCGCCCCACGAGCACCCAGTCCGCGTCGCGCGCGAGTTCCGGCGCAAGCAGGCGGAAGCCCTCGCGCAGGATGCGCTTCGCCCGATTCCGGTCGACCGCGTCATGGAAGCTCTTCTTGGAAACGACAACGCCGGCTTGTCGGCCGGCGTTGGGCGAACGCAGAACCCACGCGGCGAAGAGGCGCCCGCGGAACGGACGCCCCTGGTCGAAGACGCTCTTGTACTTCGCCCCGGAGAGCCGCGTGGACATGGAACAAGGTTCCCTTAGACCTGCGTCAGGCGCTTGCGACCCTTCGCACGGCGGTTCGCGAGCACCTTGCGACCGCCCTTGGTCGCCTTGCGCGCACGGAAACCGATCTTGCGCGCACGTTTAATCTTCGAGGGCTGCCACGTCATCTTCATTTTGTGTACTTCCTTCTTCTGCTGTGAAAAGTGAGCGGTTAGTATACCAAATCGCGCCGCATTCCGCAAACCAAAACTCACAGAGCCTGCAGCCCTTGCGGCGGCGGTTCACATCAGTTTCTCGACCTTGCCCTCGACAAACTGGCGCGTCCCGGAGTCAAAGCTGAGGCCGAAAGCGTAGATTGGAAGTCCACGCGACTTGTAGGGATCGGCATAGCCGCGCTCGTGGATCTGCTTCAGCCCCTCGTCGGCGGTGTGGTCGATCTTCAGCTCGAAGATGTAGATGCCGCACGGAT
>CAVGKN010000151.1:0-3646 GCA_963629855.1 Lachnospiraceae bacterium | reverse complement strand
CGCGTTCTCGAAGGCGAAGCGCACCATCGTCGCCTCGAAGATCGAAGAGGCGTAGAAATCGCCCCTTCTCGGACATGCGAAAACGGCCTTGCATTTCGGGGACGCCCGTGGAGCGGATCCGTTGAAAACGTCATGGGCCTGTCACTCGAACCGCGCAGCAGGCATCGTCACTGGAGATTATTCGTGCCCGTCTGCGCCTTGCCGAAGAGGGGCACGATAAGGCGTTCGGTGCGTGAGCCGAGGTCGAACCCGGCAAGCGTGCCGGCGCTGACGGTGCAGGTGAGGGAGAGGCGATTCCTCTCCTTGAACGTGCTGTCGTTGGAGAACGTCGCCCCGGAGGAAAGCCCGCCCACGTGCAAATAGCGTTCATGAGCGTTGTCGTGCGGGGCGCGGTCGTCCATGACATAGGTCGCGCTGTTCTGGCCTGAGACGAAGAGGCGATGGTTCTGCGTGTCGTTGCGTTCCAGCGTGAGCGAGGAGGGAATGGTCTCCGCCTCCATGTTGATCGCGACGGTGTCGACCGAGACGTTCTGGCCGCTGAGCAACCCCGCGTAGGTCTTCTCGTTTTCCGCCTTGCGGATGTGGAAGAGCAGCTTGTCGCGCAGTTCGCGTCCGCGCACGGAGAGCTCGCACTGCGCCATCGTGCCGTGGAACATCTTGACGCAGCTCACCGTCGTGGTCATGAACGAGGTGGCGAGAATCGAGACGAGACCCACTGCGATGAGCATTTCAAGCAGGGTGAAACCGCGACGTGAAGCGTGCATGGCGTCTCTCCTCCTCAGTTGTCCTTGACGATGCGCGTGAGCGAACCGCGGAAGATCCGGCGTTCGAGGGTGCGTTTGTTGTCCTCGCCCCAGGTCACGGAGGCGATGATGATCTTGCCGTTGACGCCGGAGGGCGCGGTGACCTCGGTCGTGGCACGGGCGTTGGGCCAATGCTGCGTGAGGGTCGGCGAGGCTTCCGCCAGCTGCGACGAGTAGTCGGTCGTGCCGACGGTGAGCGCGTTGTAGTCCTCGTTGAACTTCATCCACGCGAGGTCGAAGGCGAGCGCGTCCGCCGCAAGCAGATCCGCATTCTCGCGGGCCGCCTTCGAGGCGACGGTGAGGCCGCCGAAGAAGGCGCACACGAGCATCGAGAGAACGGCGCCCGCGATGAGCACTTCCACGAGCATGAAGCCGCGACGGAGATTTCGGGGACTGCGCATGCCGGTTCTCCTTTCAGGACGCCGGGCGTTCCGGTTCCGCGTAGAGTTTTTCGAGGGTTTCCTCGGCGTTGGCGGGATGGGCGAGGAAGAAGCGGCACGGCATGCCCGCGAGGCGCTCGATCTCCTCGCGGAAGCCTTCGCTCATGGGGTTGAGCGCGGCGACCATGAGCAGGTCGCCCAGTTTGGCGAAGGGCACCACGCCGCGCACGCGGACGAGATTCTCGGGCAGCAGCTTGAGCAGGTCCTTCGAGAGCGGCAGGCCGTCGAGCGGCACGGGCGGCGCGCCGCAGGCGTCCGCCACGGCGGCGGCCACCTTCTCGCCCGTGGAGATGCTTTCGCGGTAGATGATCGCGAGGGCGGAGACGAGGAAGGGGCGCGTGGCCTCGGGCAGGCCGGCGAGGTGGCGCTGCACGGTCTCGGCCATCTGCGGGTCCACGATGCCGCGCTGCGAGAGCGCGTGCACGAGCCCGGCCTCGGCCTTGACCGCGTCGAGGATCGCCTTCACCACGGGCACGTCGGCATGTGCGTCGCCAACGCCCATCGAGCCGGGCGCGATGGTGGGCGTGTGGATCGCCTGCACCTTGCGCACCATCTCCTGGGCGTCGGCCTCCTTGTACGTTGCCAGGCGCTCGGCGATCGCGTCCGCCGCCGTGTAGTCCTTTTCGTCGAGCAGGGTCGTGGCGAGCTGCACGAGCGAGGTGCGCGCCTTTTCGGCGTCGCCGATCTGTTCGTAGGCGACGGACAGGAACTCGAGCGTGGTGCGGTCGCCGGGCATCAGCTTGAGCATGCGCTCGAAATAGGCGATGCCCTCAAGAAGTTTGGCGTTGTCTTCGGCCATGGCGTGACAATCGTGAAAATCGTGTTTGTGGATGAAACCTTTCGCTGGCGAATAGTATATCAAAATCAGACCTGGTTTTGCAGGGCTTTTGCGGCCGATTTGTGGTATACTCAATTTCGCTTCCGCAGATGATTCCACCCAAACTGTTCGCAGTACCATGATTGCAAAGCTTTTTCTTGACCGCAAGCGCGAAGGGCGCGAACTCGCCGAGGGCGAGATCCGCGACTTCGTGGCCGCCTACATGCGCGGTGAGGTGCCCGACTACCAGATGTCGGCCTTCGCCATGGCCGTGTGCTGCCGGGGCATGACGACCGCCGAGACGGCCGCGCTCACGGCCGCCCTGCGCGAGTCCGGCACAAACCTCTCGTGGGACGGCTTCCCGCCGACGGCCGACAAGCACTCCACCGGCGGCGTGGGCGACAAGCTCTCGCTCATCGTGCAGCCGCTCGCCGCCGCGTGCGGCCTCGCCGTGCCCTCGCTCGTGGGGCGCGGCCTCGGGCTCACGGGCGGCACGGCGGACAAGATGGAGTCGATTCCCGGCTACAACGCGAGTCTCTCCCTCGCCGACTTCCGCGCGGTCGTGGCCGACTGCGGCTGTTCGCTCACCACGCAGACGCCCGAGATCGCGCCCGCCGACGGCAGGCTCTACGCCCTGCGCGACGTCACGGGCACGGTGCCTTCGATTCCGCTCATCGTCGCCTCGATCCTCTCGAAGAAACTGGCCGAAGGCGCGCAGACGCTCGTCTTCGACGTGAAGTGCGGCGCGGGCGCGTTCATGCGCACGCGGGCCGATGCGGACGCCCTGGCGCAGGCGCTCGTGGCGGGCGCCCGCGCGGCGGGGCGGCGCGCCCACGCGCTCGTCACGGACATGGCGGAACCGCTGGGCTTCGCCGTCGGCAACGCGAACGAGGTGCGCGAGGCGCTGGACGTGCTGAACAATCGGGCGGACGCGCCGCAGACCGTCGTCGCGCTGTCCCTCACGTTTGCCGCGCACATGGTCGCGGGCGCGACGGGCGTGCCGCTCGCCGAGGCCGAGGCGCAGTGCCGCGCGCATCTCGCGAACGGCGACGCTGCGCGCCGCTTCGCGCGCATGGTGGAGCGGCATGGCGGCGACCTAGCGGCGTTCGAGGCGTTCTGCGCGCGGCCGTGCGCGGCGCGCGACGTCGTGGCCGACGCGACGGGCGTCGTGACCGCGATCGACGCCGAGAAGGTCGCGCGCGCTGCGTTCGTGCTGGGCGCGGGCCGCGCGGCCGCGGGCGAGGCGATTGACATGCGCGCGGGCGTCACGCTCGCCGTCGCGCATGGCGACCGCGTGGCGGCCGGGGCTCCGCTCGCGCGCGTGGAGACGGCCACGCGCCCTGAAACGCTCGCCGAAGCCGCCGCGCTGACCCGCGCTGCGATTTCCATTGCGTGAACGCGGAAAAAGTGGTAAACTATCTCCTCGTTCCGAAGCCCCGTAAGGTTCGGATAAACACGAAAGGAAGGTGAAACAGGCATGTCGATTCAGTTGAAGCTGAAAAAGGGCGAAACCGTTGAGCGCGGTCTCAAGCGGCTCAAGAAGATCCTCGACAAGGAGGGGATCATCAAGACGCTGCGTGACCAGC
>CAVGKN010000150.1:0-3671 GCA_963629855.1 Lachnospiraceae bacterium | reverse complement strand
ACCTCACCTATCGAATGAAGTTCGTCTTCTCGAACGGCTCGGGCTGAGGAACGCCCTTCGACAGCTTTTTTGTCATCCAGACGAGGTTGTGTCCCAGGAGACGCATCGTCTGCAGGCCTTCCGCGTCGGAGGCGACTTCGCCTGGCGCGGCGCCATAGGCGATGTTCCAATACTGCGAGCCCGCGACGGGCATGCCGAGGATGCCGAAGAACATGTTGAGCGTCTGGAACGCCGCGCTCGCGCCGCCGCGACGGCACACCGCGACGGACGCCGCCGGCTTGCCGCGAAGACGCCCCGCCGCCGCGTAGAAGACGCGCTGCATCACGGCGAGAAGCGCGCCATTCGGCTGCGCATAGTAGACGGGCGTGCCGAGGACGACGGCATCGGCCGTCAGCAGCTTCCCGAGAATCTCGTTCGCGACATCATCGTCGAACGCGCAGCGTCCGCGCTTGCGGCACGCGCCACACGCCACACATCCGCGCACGGGCTTCGTGCCGATCTGCACGATCTCCGCCTCGCCGCCGTCCGCGCGAACCGCCGACGCGACCTCCTCCAGAGCCCTCGCCGTGTTCCCTGCGGCATGCGGACTTCCGTTCACCAAAACGACTCTCATTCTTGCGATTCCTTTCTTGCTGGTTTTCTCACTCACCGCACATTATACCAAATATCCGCCCACGCAGAATACAGTTTGTAATGGGTTACTCAAGTTCGCGCGCGAATTTGAGTAACCCGCGTGAGGGGTACGCTCCGCTGGGGGTGAGGGCTTTAGGGTTTCGTCAGCGACCTTCCGTATGCGCGGATGCCCATCGTCAGCGACATGATCCGCGCCTTGAGCGCCTTTGGATAGACGCCGTGGCCAAGCTGCTCGGCGATGAGCAGCTGCGTGTCGCATTCCGCAAGAGAGCCGAGCGCGTAGCGCAGGAAGTTGCGGTTCTCGGCCGCAAGCCGCTTCGAGCCCTCCGCGATGTTGGACGGGACCGACACCGCCGCGCGCCTCAGCTGCGCCGTCAGGCCGAACCGTTCGCCCGGAAGGTCGAGGGGATCGGCCCCGTCGCGCACGGGACGCCCTCGCTCGTGAACAAGCGCTGCGGCGAGGGGCCGCACAGGGGCGTCCTCGTCGTCGACCGCCACGCGGCCTACGGCGGCACGTGGAAGGGAAAGATCCAGTACTGCCTCGAGCACTACAAGCGGAACGTCCGCGACCTCCTCGACGCCAGTCCGGGGAACGCGGAGTACCAGAAGTACATCCCGAGGTTCCTCGAGCTCCTCGCGAAGGCGATGAGGCTGAGGATCCGGTACAAGGGCAGGGAGAAGGACTACTGCGCGGACGTCGCCAGACTGCTCTGGGGCGACACGAAACCCTAAAGCCCTCACCCCCAGCGAAGCGTACCCCTCACGCGGGTTACTCAAGTTCGCGCGCGAACTTGAGTAACCCATTACCCAGCCTTCCCACGAGGGCAGAATCGACCACCGTATGCTAGCAACGCGAAAACTCGCAGCCGCAGTAGGTCTGGCGGTAGAGGCCGAGCTCGGCGGCGCGGCGTACGGAGCGCTTGAAGCCGTCGCGTTTCTTGAAGTCGTCGGGCAGGAACTGCGGGGTGCCGCCATGCTCGCGCTGGACGTTCTCGCCGGCCGCGAAGACGACGGCGCTCGGCTTGTGCGGCGACACGGTGAGCGACGTGGTGAAGGCGTCGAGGCCGTGCGCGGCGGCGTAGGCGGCCGCCTGCGCGAGGTTGTAGCGGTAGCACCGCGCACAGCGCGCGCCCTTCTCCGGCGCCGTCTCGTAGCCGGTCGCGACGTTCTTCAGCCAGTCGTCGTGGTCGTAGGGCAGCGCGACGAACGGCACGCCTTCCGCACGAGCCAGCGTCTCCGCCGCCGTGCGCCGCCGCGCGAATTCCTCGGCCGTGTCGAGATTTGAGTTCGCGAAAAGCAGCGTGACCGCGTGGCCTTCGTCCTTCAGGCGCGGCACGCAGGCGGATGCGCAGGGGCCGCAGCAGGCGTGGAGCGCGACGGTCATTCCTTGTGCAGCTTGAGGTTCGTCTTTGTCGAGCGGATCGGGCCGTCGGCCGCCGCTACGGGCTTCTCCGGCACGGCCGCCGGCGCGGGCACGGGACCGGCGGGCGGCTTGAGCTGGATGGGCTTCGCGGCGGCGAGCCCGGGAATGCGGAAACGCTCGGCCACGGCGCCGGAATCCTGCGGCGCGGCAGCAGGAGCGGATGGCGCGGCGGACGTCTCCACGACAGGGACAGGGGCGACCGCGACGGGCACGGGAACAACGGCTGTGCGGCGCATGCGGCGGCGCGCCCAGCACACGACCGTGAGCAGCACGATGGCCGTCACCGCATTGACGAGCGGCATGTACGTCTTGCCCACATAGGCGGGAAGCCCCTGCGTGATAAGCGTCACGGCCGCGTCGAGCACGGGACGGAAGAACAGCGTGGCCATGTAGAGCGTGAGCGCGCACTGGCCGAAGAGCGTGATCGGCCACCAGCCGCGCCGCAGATGCGCCACCTCCGTGAGGACGTAAAGCACCGCGAACAGCAGCGCGCTCCAGCCCATCGCCTGCAGCGTGAAGCTCGCCGTGAAGATGTGCTTGATGGTCGGAATGCCGAGGAACACGAGTCCATGGCCGAGCGCGAGCAGGACGACGCCGACGGCGGCGAGCGCCGCGCCCTTCTTCGCCGGCGTCCACGCACCGCGCAGGATCTCCGCGCACTGCATGCCGCACAGCGCCATGAAGGCGAACATGAGCGACGGGAAGAACCACGTGCAGCCGCCGTAGGGCACACCAATCTGGGGATCGATCATGTTCACGACGAACTGGTTCGCGGCGGGGAGAATCGCGTTGAGCACGTCCGCCTCCACGATCGCGGCGAAGTTGCCGGTCTTCGAATAGTCGCCGAGCAGATGCAGCAGCACGCAGGAGGCCGCGAGCAGCAGCGCGGGAATCGCCACGCGGATGGCGCGGAACGGAATGAGCAGCACGAGCGCGACGACGAGATCGCCCACCGCAATCGCATGCAGCGTGTCGTTGAAGGGACTGATCTTGTAGATGTTGAGCGTGGCGAGGTTTCCGTGCACAAGCATCCCGCAGAACCAGAGCAGCGCCGCGTGTCCGAGCACATGTCGCCAGAAGCGTCCTCCAGGCCGGCCGCGCGCATCAAGAAACGGCGAGAAGGGAATCGCCGCACCGCACGTGAAGAGGAAGAGCGGCATGATGAAATCCCAGAGCGTGAAGCCGCCCCAGGCGTGCCGGAACTGGGCCTGCACGGCCTCGGGCATGGGCCAGATCGCGTTCACCGCCCAGAAGAGCGGTCCGACCACCGCGAACAGCGTCATGGCCACGCCGCACAGGAGGTCGAGAGAAAGCAGACGCGCACCGGGCGTCTTCGGGGTCTCGTCGGTCATCGGAAGCAACTTTCGTGTGAGCGGACGCCGCTATTCGTCCGACAGCTTGCGGTAGAGGGTGGAGAGGTTGACCTTGAGGGTGTCGGCGGCCTTGGTCTTGTCGCCGCCGCTGGCCACGAGGATGTGCTCGATGTACTCCTTCTCCTTCTGCTTGAGGAAGGACTTGAGCGAAGAGTTGCCGGAAGTCGCGGCGGCGCTGGCGTCGGCGGCGCGTTCGGCGCTGCGCGCGTGCGACACGATCTTCGGCGGCAGCAGGTCTTCCG
>CAVGKN010000149.1:0-3698 GCA_963629855.1 Lachnospiraceae bacterium | reverse complement strand
ATTCTGCAGAAGTTCGCGAAGGAGATCCAGCAGGAGGCGCAGCAGGAGTGCTTCCGCGCGTTCTATCCGAAGGCGCTCGAAGCGGAGAAGATCGACGAGGTCGCGCTGCAGAACGTCACGAACGTGCTCTTCTCGCCGGAGACGGGCTTCACGTGCACGGCGCTCGTGGAAGTCAAGCCCGTGTTCGACCTGCCCAAGTACCGCAAGCTCGCGATCAAGGCCGGCGACACGACGGTGACGGACGAGCAGGTTGCGGAGCAGCTTGAGAACTACCGCAAGGCATTCGCGAAGTACGAGGACGCGAAGGGCGACGTGGCCGCGCAGGACGGCGACTTCGTGGAACTCGACTACTCCGGCGCGCTTGACGTCAAGGCGAAGACGCCGCTGAGCGAAGTCGTGCCCGACCTCAAGGCCGTGGCGGGCGGCACCGGGTTCTGGACGCAGATCGAGGAGGGCCGCTTCGTGCCGGAGATCCTCGAGGCCGTCAAGGGCATGAAGATCGGCGAGACGAAGGAGGACGTCAAGGTCAAGTTCCCGAAGGACAACGCGCCGGAGGCGCTCAAGGGCAAGAAGTGCACCTACACGGTCACGCTCAAGGCCCTGCGCACGCGCACGCTGCCGGACGACGCCGCGTTCGCCGCCGCCGCAAAGGTCGCGTCGCTCGACGAACTGCGCAAGCAGACGCGCGAGCGTCTGGAGAAGAACGCCATCGACGCCGACCTCGAGAACCGCAAGAACCAGGCGATCGACCTGCTGCTCAAGAAGGCGGACTTCGAGGTGCCGCCGTCGCTCGCGCGCAGGCAGACGCAGCAGAATCTCAACGAGTTCGCGCAGCGCGCCCAGCAGATGGGCATGCCCGCCGACTACATTGAGCAGAACCGCGCGAAGATCATGGGTGACGCCGAGACGAACGCGATCCGCCAGCTGCGCCTCTCCTACATCCTGTTTGGCATCGCCGAAGCGGAAGGAATCACGATCTCGGAGGACGAGCTGAAGGCGAACCTCAAGAAGATCGCCGACGGGTCGAACGGCAACTTCACGGAAAACGACCTGTACACGCGTCTCGAGGAGAAGGGCCAGCTCGGTCTCTACCACGAGCAGCTGCGGGCCGAGAAGACGCTTGACTTTGTGCTTTCCGAGGCGAAGTAAGCCATGGCCGCGCGCAACTATCTCGTGCCGATGGTCGTCGAGCAGACGAGCCGCGGCGAGCGCTCGTACGACATCTACAGCCGCCTCATGCAGGACCGCATCGTCCTGCTCGGCGGCGAGGTGAACGACGATTCCGCGAACCTCATCGTGGCGCAGCTTCTGTTTCTGCAGGCGCAGGACGCGAAGCGCCCGGTGAACATGTACATCAACTCGCCGGGCGGCAGCGTGACGGCGGGGCTCGCGATCTACGACACGATGCAGTTCATCTCGTGCCCCGTGCACACGTACTGCATTGGCCAGGCCGCGTCGATGGGCGCCGTGCTGCTCACCGCGGGCGCGGCGGGCCACCGCTTCGCCCTGCCGAACGCGCGCATCATGATCCACCAGCCGTGGGGCGGCGCCGAGGGCAAGGCCAGTGACATCGAGATCACGTGCCAGGAAATCCTGCGCCTCAAGCAGAAGCTCAACGAAATCCTCGCCACCCATTCCGGGCAGCCGCTCGAGAACGTGGTGCGCGACACCGACCGCGACCACTTCATGAGCGCCGACGAGGCGCGCGCGTGGGGCCTGATCGACCAGGTGCTCGTTCCCAAGAAGGCCTGACCGTCATGCCCAAGAGAACCTCGAAACCTCCGCACACCGGTCTGCACTGCTCCTTCTGCGGGCGCGGCGAAGAAGACGGCGTGTTCGTGATTCCGTCCGAAGACGCCTGCATCTGCGAGGACTGCGCCGCGCTGGCGCTCTCGCTCTCGGACCGCATGCACCTCGAGCACGGCGACGTGCCCGACTTTGCGGCGCTGATGCCGGAGCCGAAGCGCAAGCAGCAGCAGAAGAAGGCCGAGGCCGAAGCCGCGGCCGCCCCCGTGGCGCCGCTCGGTCCCGTGCCGTCGCCGCGCGAGATCAAGGAGTTCCTCGACAAGTACGTGATCGGCCACGACGCCACGAAGAAGATCCTCTCCGTGGCCGTGCACAACCACTACCGCCGTCTCGAATCGGCCGCCGAGAAGAAGGCCAATGCGTCGGAGTTCGCCGACGTGGAGATCGAGAAGTCGAACATCCTGCTCATCGGCCCGACGGGCTGCGGCAAGACGCTCTTCGCGCGCACGCTCGCCAAGTTCCTCAAGGTGCCGTTCGCCATCGGCGACGCGACCACCCTCACCGAGGCCGGCTACGTGGGCGAGGACGTGGAGAACGTGGTGCGCTACCTGTGGCAGAACGCGGACGGCAACGTGGAGCTCGCCAAGCGCGGCATCATCTACATCGACGAAATCGACAAGATCGCCTCGAAGACGGACAACGTCTCCATTACGCGCGACGTTTCCGGCGAAGGCGTGCAGCAGGCGCTGCTGAAGATTCTCGAGGGCACCACGTGCCGCTTCCCGCCGAAGGGCGGGCGCAAGCACCCCGACCAGGAGTACATCGAGGTCGATACCTCGAACATCCTCTTCATCGTGGGCGGCGCGTTCGTGGGGCTCGACAAGATCATCGCCGCGCGCAAGGGCAAGTCCGTGGTCGGCTTCCTGCCAGCCGAGGATGCCGCGAAGGGCGCGGCCACCGCCGATGCGAAGGCCGTCGATCCGGCGCAGCCGCTCGACGTGCAGCCCGAGGATCTCGTCAAGTTCGGCCTCATCCCCGAGTTCACGGGCCGTCTGCCCGTGATCACCGCGATGGGCGAACTCTCCGAGGACGACCTCGTGCGCGTGCTCACCGAGCCCAAGAACTGCCTTGTCAAGCAGTACCGCAAGCTGCTCGCGATGGACAACGTGGATCTCACGTTCGAGCCGGACGCCCTGCGCGCCCTCGCCCGCAACGCGCTCGCCCGCAAGACGGGCGCCCGCGGCCTGCGCGCCGCCATGGAGCGTATCATGACCGACATCATGTACGCGGCGCCGGACGGCAAGAAGAAGTCCGTCGTCGTCACCGCCAAGATGGTGGAGGACGGTCTCAAATGACGGTCACCCTCCTGCGCGCGAAGCTTCATCGCATCCGGGTCACGGAGGCGTGCCTCGACTACGTGGGCTCGCTCACCGTGGACCGCGACCTGATGGAGGCCGCCGGACTCTACGTGCACGAGAAGATCCTCTGCGCGGACGTGGAGAACGGCAACCGCTTCGAGACCTACGTGATCCCGGGGCCGCGCGGTTCGGGCGTCTGCTGCCTCAACGGCGCGGCCGCCCACCAGGGCAAGGTCGGCGACCGCCTGATCGTCATGGCCTTTGGACAGTTTTCTCCCGAGGAGGCGGCGCGCCACGAACCGCGCGTCGTCTTCCTCGACGCCAACAACACACCTACAACACCTACAGCAGCAAGGGAGCCTCACCATGCAGACGCCTGAAGAATTCCTCGAATCGAATGGACTGACCACCGCCACGCTCGACCGCGCGGCGCTCATTGCCGCTTTCCAGAAGGAAATGGAAGCGGGTCTTGCCGGCGAACCGTCGTCGCTTAAGATGATCCCCACGTTCACCTCTCCCACGGGCGAGGTCAAGAAGGATACGCCCGTGACGGTGCTTGACGCCGGCGACACGAATCTGCGCGGCGCCACCGTG
>CAVGKN010000148.1:0-3701 GCA_963629855.1 Lachnospiraceae bacterium | reverse complement strand
GCTCGAGTGCCTCAAGTACGAGCTCGGCGAGCCGGACGCCTCCGGGCGCCGCAGTCCCGTGGCGATTCCGGGCAGCGAGTTCACGCTCGACGTCGACACCGTGGTCGTGGCCGTGGGCAACGCCTCCAATCCGCTCATCCCCGCGACGACGGAAGGGCTCGAGGTCAACAAGCGCGGCAACATCGTGGTCAATCCCGAGACGAACGAGACCTCCATTCCCGGCGTGTTCGCGGGTGGCGACATCGTGCTCGGCGCCGCCACGGTGATTCTCGCCATGGGCGAGGGCCGCCGCGCCGCCGCCGGCATCAACGCGAAGCTGGCGCGCTAGGCGCGGGCGCGGCGCACGGTCTCATGGGCGTCCTGCTCGCAAGTGAACGCGGCACGCTGAAGGGGCGGCTCTTCCTCGGGCTCGTCTACGGCCTGCTGGCGCTCGGCGGCGTGACGATGGTCTATCCGTTCGCCGTGATGCTCTCGGCGAGCGTGTCGGGACCCTACGACTACCATCGCCACGCGCCCGTGCTGCGCGCCTTCTGGGACCGTGACGACCGCTTCATGCGGTCGCTCGCCACCTACTTCCCGCGCTTCCCGCGCGACGTCTATCCCGACGCGCCCGCGGCGTGGGGCAGCTGGATCGCCGTGGCGCGTGACCGCGCCGGCGTGGCGGACTTTGCGCGCCGCCATCTCGACCCCGCCCGCACGAACGAGACCGTCTACCTCGACTGGAAGGCCCGGGCCGCGCGCTTCCGCGACGCCACGCTCGCCTGGAATCTCGACCGCACCACGTGCGCCTACGACGCGCGCGACGTGGCGCCGTTCGTCGCCTCCCAGACTACGCTCGCCGAAATCAACCGCACCTGGCCCGTGCGCTACCGCAGCTTCTTCGACGTCTCCTTCACCGCCGAGTCGAAGATTCCCCTCGGCCACGCCTCGTGGCGGCCGCCCCGCGGCGACCCCAAGTACGAGATGTGGCTCAAGTTCAAGGACTCCTATCGTCAGCGCATGTGCGCCGACGGCGACTACGTGTGCCGCACGCTGCCGTTCCCGCCCAACGCCGAAGACCTGCGCGCCGCGCTCGCCGTGCAGTTCCTCGAGCACGGCCGGCGCGACTTCCTGCGCAGCTGCGTGGCGAACTACCGCCTCGTGGGGCAGTATCTCTTCCAGCGCGGCCGCGCCTTCACGAACACGCTGCTGCTCGTGATCCTCTCCGTGCTCGCCCACCTCACCGTCAACCCGCTCGCCGCCTACGCGCTCTCGCGCTTCCGCATGCGCGGCACGGAGAAGATCCTCCTCTTCCTGCTCGCCACGATGGCGTTCCCCGCCGCCGTGACGGCGATTCCGGGCTTTCTGCTCGTGCGCGACCTCGGGCTGCTCAACACGCTCGCCGCGCTCGTGCTGCCCACCGTCGCCAGCGGCATGAGCATCTTCATCCTCAAGGGCTTCTTTGACGCCCTGCCGCGCGAGCTCTACGAGGCCGCCGCCATCGACGGCGCCTCCGAGTGGACCGTCTTCCGCAAGATCACCCTGCCCATGACCACGCCCATTCTCGCCGTGAACGCCCTCAACAGCTTCGTGGCCGCCTACAACTCTTGGGAGTGGGCCTTCCTCGTGTGCCAGGAGGAGTCCAACTGGACGCTTGCCGTGTGGATGTACCAGATGAGCCAGCAGATGGGCGGCCAGCCCTGGTGCGTGATGGCGGGCTTCGTGCTCGTGTCGATCCCCACCGCCGTCGTCTTCCTCGTGTGCCAGAAGGTCATTCTGCGCGGCATCGTGCTGCCGTCGATGAAGTGAGGCGAAACCACCATGAAGAAGACGCACGCCATTGCCCTCGTTCTCCTGTTCGCCGTCGTCGCGCTGTTCTACGCGCCCACGGGGGCGTTCGAGTTCCTGCGCCTCGATGACCACGACTACACCTTTCGCTGTGCCTTTGTGAGGAACGGCCTCTCGGTCGCGAACCTCGTCGAGGCGTTCACGAACCTGCGCCACGCCGCGATCTGGATGCCGGTCACCTACGCCAGCTACATGGCCGACATCACGCTCTTCGGTTCGGGCATGGGGCCGCACCATCTCGTCAACGCAGTGCTCCACGCGCTCAACGCGGCGCTTCTCTATGCGCTGCTCGTGGCGCTCGCGCGCCGCGATGACGCGCCGCCCCGCCGCGGCGCGGCCGTGGTGGCCGCCCTGCTGGCCGCGCTCTGGGCGTTGCATCCCCAGCGCGTCGAGGCGGTGGCCTGGATCGCCGGGCGCAAGGAACTGCTCTGCACGGGCTTCACGCTGGCGGGGCTTCTCTGCTGGTTGCGTCCCGGCGGGCCTCTCCGCGCGCTCGGCACGGTGCTCTGCTGCGCGCTCGCGTGCCTGAGCAAGCCCACGGCGATGTGCTTTCCCTTTCTCGCCTTCGCCGTGCGCGGACTTGCCGCGCCGCAGGCCGCGTGGCGCCGGCGCGAGGGCGTCGTCTACGCCGCGCTCTTCGTGTGCGCCGTCGCCACGGGCGTGGTTGCCGTCTATTCGCAGACGCATCCCGAAGGGCTGCCCGAGCTCGCCCTCTACACGGCGTCGTTTCCGTGGCGGCTTCTGAACGCCGTCGTCACGATTGGGCTTGACCTCTTCCAGGCGGTTGTGCCCGCGGGGCTGCACCTCGACTACCGCGCCACGCCGGGCGCGTTTCCGCTGGACGGCGCGCGCGGTCTCGCCACGCTCGCCGTCGCCCTTGCCGTCTTCGCGTTCGCTCTCGTCCGCGCCTGGCGTCGGCGCGCGCCCGGCGTCGGCCTCGGCGCGTTTGCGCGCGCGAATCCCGGGCTCCTGCTCGCGCTCTTCGGCCTGGCCGCCCTGGCGCCCACGCTCGGTGTCTTCGGCAGCTTCGGCGAGGCGGCCCGCGCCGACCGGTTCTTCTATCTGCCCTCCATCGCCCTCGTGCTTGCTCTGCAGCTGTTTCTCGCCACCCGCGCGCGGCCGCCGCGCTTCGCGGTCGCCGGTCTTCCGCTGTTGCTGGCCGTGCTGTGCGTCGTGCCCGTCTCGGCCGACTACAGGGACTCCTACCGCAACGACTACACGGCCTTCTCGCGCACGCTCGCGTTCGATCCCGATCACGGCCGCGCCCTTGCGCACGTGGCGAGCGAGGAGTGCGCGCGCTTTGGCCACATCGACCGCGGCATCGAGCTCTACCGCCGCAGCCAGGCGCTGAGGCCGCGCGACGACACCGCCGCGCAGCTCGCCTACACGCTCGCCCTGCGCGGACTCTCCTCGGACTATGGCGAGATCCGCGCGCTCTGCGCGAAGTTCGCCTGTGACCACGCGCTCGACCGCAAGGGCATGGCGCTGGAGGCGCTCGGCATGACGGCCATGCGCCAGCGCCGCTGGAAGGAGGCCATCTCCTTCTTCGAGGACTCCATCAAGGCGCCCGGACGCTTCTACTCGCCCGAGGACGCGCAGCTGCGCCTTGGCGCGTGCTACTGCAACGCGAAGCGGCCCGCCGACGCCATCCGCGTCTTCGAGCCGCTCACGCAGTCGCGCCGCGTCGACATCGCGCCCCGTGCCCGCCAATTCCTCGCCACCATCAAGCGCAACCCCAACGCCTTGCTGTTGTTCTGAGCCACACGAACCGCCAAGGGTTTGGTATACTAGATGGTCTATGTCAGAACCATCGCTTGATCACGTACGCAACATCGGCATCGTCGCCCACATCGACGCGGGCAAGACCACGACGA
>CAVGKN010000147.1:1297-3723 GCA_963629855.1 Lachnospiraceae bacterium | reverse complement strand
GATGAAGCCCGGCAACGCGGCGGAGCTGCTCGCGAAGAAGGACATCGACGGCGGTCTCATCGGCGGCGCGGCCCTCAAGGCGGCCGATTTCGCCGGCATCATCGCGGCGGCGGCTGCCGCCAAGTGAGTCTCATGACGCGGAAGGGATTCCTCGCGGCGGTCGTGCTGTTTTGCGCGGCCGCCGTTGTCGTTGCGGGCCCCGCGAAGAAGCGCGCACCCGCGCCTGCGCGTCGTCCCGTGCCTGCGGCGCAGCAGCCGCGTCCGTCGGTGCGTCAGACCCTGAAGAAGGCGTCCGCCGGGTATCGTCCGGCGGGCACGGTGGCGTTTGCGAATCTCGAGACGATCGCGCGCGCGGTGGCGGGCATTCCCGGCCCGAAATCGAATGACGCCGTGCTGAAGACGATCGTACCGAACGCGATTCGTCGGCAGGGCGCGGCGCTGCTCTTCGGGCCGATGCGGTCGGGTGCGCATGGCGTGGCTGTGTGCTACGTGGATCCCGCCGTGGCGGCGCGCATTGCCGCCGCTAAGAAGCCGTCCGAGGCCGACCTCGACCGCGCGAAGCGCTGGTGCGTGGTCTATCCGACGGCGATGACGCAGGCGGCGTTTCGCCAGCGCCATCCCGATGCCGTGCCGGATGCGGGGGGAACGTTGCGTGTGCCGCCGGGGAGCCATTCGCGGCGTACGCTGTGGGCGTGGTTTTCGCCTGATGGCAAGTGGGCGGCGCTGGGGCCTTCCGCCTCGCTTACGGGGCATGCCTATGCGGCGAGCGCCGCCGCGCGGGCGCGGCCGATCGGCGGCGATCTCGCGGTGATCAAGATGGACGCCTCCGGTGCGCGGGCGCTCTTTGGGTCGGATCTCTTCGCCGAGGCGGAGTTCACCGTGCGCATGGTCGCGACGGGACTTGAACTGCGAGGCGTGGCGCACAAGATCACGATGAAGCGGCCGCCGCTGCCGGCCGGCGCGCTCGCGCTTGGCGGCGTGCCCGCGAACGCGCCGCTCTTCGGCGTGACGACCACGCCGTCGGACGTGCGCACGGCCGAAGACCTCTTTGCGATGGCCGGGCCGGAGTTCGGCCTCTTCGTGCGCAACGCGATTCGGCAGCTGAACCGGCCGGGCGCGACCACGTACTACCTCAACGAGGTCGGCCCCGCGCCGGGCGCGACGCCGCGCGCGCGCCTGCAGCGCATTCTGCCCGAGGCGTTCTCGATGCCGCAGACGGCGAACGCGCTCTTCTGCTCGCCGACCACGGTGCTGCGCCTCTGTCTGCCGAAGGTGGCCGCAAAGCTGATGCCGATGGACAGCGCCCAGCTGCACGTGGCCCTGCGCCTGCTGCGCGCGGCGCGCGGCGACGGCCTTGGCTGCATGAGCTGGCACGACGGCCGGGCGGATCGCCTGCTCATTCGCATCTCTCGCGACGAGCTCTATGGCACCGCGAACCTCTGGAGCATGCTGTTCCTCTAACGCTTTCGGTCAGAATGTAATGGGTTACTCAAGTTCGCGCGCGAACTTGAGTAACCCATTACGTCAGAATCTGTCTGGCTCGGGCACGTAGCGTTCGGCGTGGGCGAAGCGGTCGAAGGCGCAGTCAAGGCCGGCGGGGAAGTGGGCGTCGGAACTGAGGATGAAGCGGCAGCCGCGCGCGCGCAGCAGGTCGCGGAAGGCGGCGGAAGGGTAGGCGTCGTCCATCCAGCCGCGCGCGATGCCGCCCGTGTTGACTTCCACGATCGTGCCCGAGGCGGCGAAAACCTCGGCCGTATGCGCGAGCTCGTCGCGGTAGACGGGATCGTCTTCGCTAAAGGCGTGGAGCGTCCCGTTGAATTTGCGCACGAGGTCGGGGTGGCCGATGATCGTGCAGTCGCACGTCGTCGCCATGTCGCGATTGGCGGCGAAGTAGCCGCGCAGAAAGCCACGGACGTCGCCGTCGAAGTGGTCGCGGATGCCGTCGCGCAGGGCGTCGGGCGTGTCGTCCACGCACACTAGCGCGCCATCGGGCGCCGGCACGTAGTGGACGGAGCCGATGAGGTAGTCGAGCCCCAGATGTCCGTAGCGCGCGCGCGTGGGCGCCGTGACGCCGGCGATGTAGTCCGCCTCCACGCCGAGCAGGATGCGAATGCGTGGCGCGTAGGCTACGGCGAGCGCGCGGATTTCCGCCGCGTAGCGCACGGCGCTTTCGGACGTGAGGTTGCCGGGCACGTCTTCGGGCAGACGCGCGTGCGAGGAGAAGCCCAGCGCGGTGAACCCGCGTTCAAGCGCGACGCGAATCATCTCCTCGGGCGTGTTGCGTCCATCGCACCACGTCGTGTGCGTGTGGTAGTTCGTCATTCGACCTCCTTTGCGAATCCGTTCGTCCGCACTTCGGGGCTTTTGCCGTGATCGACTAAAGGCAAAGAAGCCGCCACGACCTCGCGAAGCGCGTCTTTCATGCC
>CAVGKN010000147.1:0-1201 GCA_963629855.1 Lachnospiraceae bacterium | reverse complement strand
TCATGCCGTATGCCGGCGTGAAGCCAACTTCGTGTGTCAAGCGGTGGTTGTCCCCGACAATAAGCGATGGTTGGCCGGCGCAGCGGTCTGCGAATGATACGAGGTCTTCGTGGCCAAGCAATTGGGCGAGCGTCAGCACATAGTCGTGGATGGAGATCGCGCGTCCCGTGCAAATGTTGACGCTTCCCTCGACCCTGCAGCCGAGAAGAGCCACGAAGGCGTCCGCGACATCCCGCGAATACACGTAATCGCGTCTCAGCGGCCCCGAACGAATCTTAACCGTTTCGCCGTGCGCAAGCTTCTCGATTACGAGCCCCGTGAGGCGTGTGCGTATTTCGTTCCGTCCGAAGACGTAGAAAATGCGCCCATGGCAAAAGGAGACTCCCGCCGAACGGAAGATCTCGCCCGCCTGACGCCGCAGTTCATCCTTGCATCGTGTGTATTCGTATTTCCCAATGTCAAGCGGCGATGTTTCCGTCAACCGATTCGCGCCAAGTTTGTATTCGAGGCACGAACCGGCATAGACAGCTCGCGCGCCGCCGACCTCGACGAAGGCGTGTGCAAGAGCCACGCCAGCGGAAAGAAACCGAGCATTCTCCGCATTGGTCAGGTAGTCGCCCGTCGCAGTCCAGGCGAGATTCAGAAGATGTGTCGGCTTGACGAATCTCATCGTCCGATCAATGAAGTTTTCGTCAAAGAGATCTCCCTTGATCCAGTTTACTCTCGGCCACGCTGTGGTGCGTCTGCTCATCGCATGAACCTCGAACCCTGCGTCAAGGAGTGGCTGAAGAACCTCTCTTCCGATGAGTCCGGAAGCGCCTGTGACGAGAACGCGCTTCATGATCAGAATGGCGAAGTGAATTCGTCAAAGCGAGGAAACGATCTGTCGCGATCCGAAATGATCGGGTCCGGGACCGGCCACTTAAATCCGAAGGAATCCCAGCGGACGCCGCAGTCATGCGCAGGGTCGTATTCCGACGAAACCATGTAGTAGGCAATCGACAACTCGCTCAGCGCGGCGAAACCATGTGCACAACCACGCGGGATGTAGATCGACTTTTTGTTCTCACGAGAGAGTTCAAACGTCTCATACCGGCCAAACGTCGGCGAGGTCTTGCGAAGATCCAGGACAACGTCGAGGATGGCTCCATGAATGACCGTGACCAGTTTCGCGTGGTCATAGGGCGGCGTCTGAAAATGC
>CAVGKN010000146.1:0-3737 GCA_963629855.1 Lachnospiraceae bacterium | reverse complement strand
ACGCAACATCGGCATCGTCGCCCACATCGACGCGGGCAAGACCACGACGACCGAACGCATCCTCTTCTACACCGGCAAGATCCACAAGCCCGGCGAAGTCCACGAGGGCGACACCACCACCGACTTCATGATCCAGGAGAAGGAGCGCGGCATCACCATTCAGTCCGCCGCCATCTCCTGCACGTGGAAGGACTGGGCGATCAACATCATCGACACGCCCGGCCACGTGGACTTCACGATGGAGGTGGAGCGTTCGCTGCGCGTGCTCGACGGCGCCGTGTGCGTGTTCTGCGCCGTGGGCGGCGTGCAGCCGCAGAGCGAGACCGTGTGGCGCCAGGCCGACCGCTACGGCGTGCCGCGCGTCGCCTTCGTGAACAAGATGGACCGCATGGGCGCGGACTTCGGCCGCGTGGTCGAGGAGATGCGCGCGAAGCTCAAGGCCAACGCCGCGCCCATCGAGCTGCCCATCGGCCGCGAGGAGTCCTTCGCGGGCGTGGTGGATCTGCTCGAGATGAAGGGCATCGTCTACGACGAGGCGAGCGAGGGCAAGACCTTCACCGTGGGCGACATTCCCGCCGACCTCAAGGCGGCGGCCGAGCAGGCGCGCGCCGACCTGTGCGAGCGCGTGGCCGACCTCGACGAAGGCGTGATGGAGGCCTATCTCGAAAACGGCGACCTCACGGCGGACGAGCTGCGCGCGGCGCTGCGCCGCCAGACGGTGGCCGGCAAGATCGTGCCCGTGCTGTGCGGCACCGCGTTCAAGGACAAGGGCGTGCAGCCGCTGCTCGACGCGATCGGCCTCTACCTGCCCGCGCCGACGGACCGGCCGCCCGTGACGGCGACCGACCTCAAGAGCGGCGACAAGGTGACGCGCGCCCACGACGCGAAGGAGCCGCTCGCCGCGCTCGTCTTCAAGATCGCGACCGACCCCTACGTGGGGCGTCTCTTCTTCGTGCGCGTCTACTCGGGCGTGCTCAAGAAGGGCGCGAACGCCTTCAACCCCCGCACGCGCAAGCGCGAGCGCGTGATGAAGATCGTGCGCCTCTTCGCCGACCAGCAGATCGAGGTCGAATCCCTTTCCGCCGGCGACATCGGCGCGCTCGTGGGCCTGAAGGAGTGCACCACGGGCGACACGCTGTGCGCCGAGATGAAGCCGCTCTACCTCGAGCGCATCACCGCGCCGCAGCCCGTCATGTTCATGGCCATCGAGCCCAAGAGCGGCGCCGACAAGGACAAGCTCGAGGCCGCGATGGAACAGCTCGCCGCCGAGGATCCCACCTGCCAGGTGCGGCAGGACGAGGAGACCGGCCAGACGATCCTCTCCGGCATGGGCGAACTGCATCTCGAGATTCTCGTGGACCGCCTCAAGCGCGAGTTCAAGTGCGCCGCGAACGTCGGCCGCCCGATGGTCAGCTACGTGGAGACCGTGACCGCGCCGGCGGTGAAGACGTTCACCTTCGACCGCGAGCTCGGCGGCAAGCGCCACGCCGTTACGCTCACCGTCGAGGTGCGTCCGCTCGACCGCGGCGCGGGCGTGAAGGTGGACGTGTCGCGCGACTTCCGCCAGGCTCTGCCCGATCCGCGCCTGGCGGACGTGGTCGTGCAGGGCCTGCGCGACGGCATCGCCACGGGCGTGCTCGCGCGCTTCCCGATGACCGACCTCTCCGCGACGGCCACGCGCTGCGAGCTCGTCGACCCCGAGATTTCGGACGAGATCGCGTTCCGCAGCGCGGCGGTGATGGGCTTCCGCGAGACGGCCGAGGCCGCCGCGCCGGAGTTCCTCGAGCCGATCATGAAGCTGGAGATCACCACGCCGCCCGAAAGCGTGGGCGAAGTGCTCGGCGACCTCAACGCGCGCCGCGGCACGGTGCTCGACATGGAACAGCGCGGCGACATGCAGGTCGTCCACGCGCGTGTGCCCATGGCCAAGATGTTCGGCTACTCCACCGCGATCCGCTCGCTCACGAAGGGACGCGCCTCCTACTCGATGGAGCCGAGCGACTTCGCCCTCGTGCCGCGCAACGTGCGCGAGGACATCCTCTCCCGCTAGGCGAAAGGTCTCCGCAGCATGGCGACGAATCCGTTTCTTGCGATCGGGGAGTTCCCCGACTTCCCGAACATGACCCCGGCCGCCGCCGACGCGGCGCTGCCGCGGCTCATCGCCGAGGCCCGCGCCCGCGTGGATGAGCTGAAGCGCACGGCCACGCCCACGTGGGAGGGCTTCGTGGTCGCGCTCGACGACGCACAGCGGCCGCTCTTCGACGCCTGGGGCATTGTCTCGCACGAGCAGAGCGTGTGCAACAGCGAGGCGTGGCGCGCGATCGAGGCGAAGTACCAGCCCGAGATCGTGGCGTTCTCCCTGCAGGTGGGCCAGTCGAAGACCTTCTACGCGCTCGCCAAGAAGGTGCGCGCGCAGCTTGCGCCCGGCGCGACCGTGCGCCGCCGCATCCTCGACAAGATGATCCAGGCCGCCGAGCTTGCGGGCGTGGCGCTCGAGGGCGCGCGGCAGGCGCACTTCAACGCGATTCAGGCCGAGCTCGCGCAGCTCTCGAACGACTTCCATAACCACGTGCTCGACGCGACGAAGGCGTTTACGCGCGACCTCACGGACCCGGCCGACGTGGAGGGCCTGCCCGCGCAGCTGAAGGCGATGATGGCGGGCGCGAACGATCTCGAGAAAGGTCCGTGGCGCGTGACGATCGAGGACGCGGTCTACGCGCCGTTCATGAAGCACGCGCGCAACCGGGCGCTGCGCGAGACGCTCTTCCGCGCCCGCGCCACGCGCGCCAGCGCGGGCGCGCTCGACAACACGCCGCTCATCGCGCGCATTCTCAAGCTGCGCGCCGAAATGGCCGCGCTGCTCGGCTACAAGAACTACGCCGACCTTTCGCTCGCCACGAAGAGCGCGCCGAACGTCGCCGCCGTCGACCGCATGATCGACGAACTCGCGGCGGCCGCGCGGCCCGTCGCCGCGCGCGAGGACGCCGAGCTCGCGGCGTTCGCCGCTGCGGAAGGCTTCACGGGCGCGCTCGCGCCATGGGACCGCGCGTTCTGGAGCGAACGCCAGCGCGAGAAGCGCTACGCCTATTCCGAGGCCGAGCTCTCGCAGTACTTCAACTTGCCCGAAGTGCTCAAGGGCCTCTTCGCGCTCGCCACGCGCCTCTTCGGCGTGACGGTGGAGCCGATGCCCGAGCCCGTGCCCACGTGGCATCCCGACGTGGCGGTCTACCGCGTGCGCGGGGAGGACGGCGCCGTGCTCGCGCATTTCTACCTCGACCCCTACTCGCGCCCCGAGACGAAGAGCGGCGGCGCGTGGATGAACGAGTTCCGCTCGCGCGAACGCCGCGCGGACGGCACGCTGCGCCGTCCGCTCGCCGTGGTGTGCTGCAACCAGGTGCGCCCCGACGCGCGCGGCCGCGCCCTCATGCGCTTCACCGAAGTCGAGACGCTCTTCCACGAATTCGGCCACGCCCTGCAGAACATGCTCACGCGGGTGGACGACGTGGACGCCGCCGGCATCAACCTCGTGGACTGGGATGCCGTGGAAGTCGCGTCGCAGTTCATGGAGAACTGGTGCACGGATGCGAAGACGGTCAAGGTCTTCGCGCGCCACGTCGAGACGGGCGAGCCGATTCCGGACGCCCTGCTTGCGCGCGTGCGGGCGGCGAAGAACTACCGCGCCGCCAGCGCCGCGCTGCGCCAGCTCGCCTTCGCGCGGCTCGACATGGCGCTGCATG
>CAVGKN010000145.1:0-3753 GCA_963629855.1 Lachnospiraceae bacterium | reverse complement strand
ATCTGGGAGAAGATGACGGACGGCGAGTGTCCCTACAAGTCGCCCACCGACATGGGCGTGAACCGCATCGGCTTCGGCATCATCGACGACGACGTGGTGCGCGAGGCCTCCCGTCAGGAGGTCATCCGCCGCAATCTGCGCTATCTCTGCGACTTCGCCATGGGCCTCACCGACCGCGACTCCGTCGCCCGCGTGGACGCCCTCATGCACAAGCTCGGCCTGCGCAACGAAGACCGCGTGCCCGTGGAGGCCGCGCGCGAGGCCGCCCAGACCGCCCGCGAGGCGAGCAAGGGCAAGGCCGGCGGTGCCGTCGTCTCCGGCGCGGCCATTCTGCTGCGCGACGGCCGCATCGTCACGGGCCACAACTCCGACGAACTGCACGCCACCGCCGCCATGATCCTCAACGCCGTGAAACTGCTCGCCGGCATCCCCAAGCAGATCCACCTCATCGCGCCGAACGTCATCCAGTCCATCGCGCATCTCAAGCGCGACATCCTCAAGGGCGGCTACACGTCGCTCAACCTGGACGAGGCGCTGATCGGTCTCGCGATTTCGTGCACCACGAACCCCGCCGCCGCGATCGCCACTGAGAAGCTCGCCGAATTGCGCGGCTGCGAAGTGCACCTCACCCACATCGCGCCGCCCGGCGACCAGGCCGGTCTGCGCCGCCTCGGCTGCCGCTTCACGAACGACCCGTTCTTCGCGAGCAACGCGCTCTCGATGGCGGGGCAGTAGACGATTGGGAAGGGGGAAGGGCATGAGAGATGATCTACAGAACCTGAAGGCGCTGGGGCGTACCGTGACCGCCACGGCGGACTACGATCCGGCGATGCTCGATTCGTTTGCGAACAAGCATCCGGAGCGCGACTACTGGGTCACGTTCACGTGCCCGGAATTCACCACGCTCTGTCCGAAGACGGGCCAGCCGGACTTCGCGACGCTCACGATCCGCTACATTCCCGCGAAGCGGCTCGTGGAGTCCAAGTCGCTGAAACTCTATCTCTTCGGCTTCCGCAACCACGGCGACTTCCACGAAGACGTGGTGAACGTGATCTACGACGACCTCGAGAACCTGCTCAAGCCGCGCTACCTGGAGGTGTACGGCAAGTTCGCCGCGCGCGGCGGCATCTCGATCGATCCGTTCGTGAACGGCGGCGTGGGCGCCAAGTACAAGGCGCTCGCGCAGACGCGCTTCGCGACGTGGCAGGGAGTGCGGGACTGATGCACCGCGAGGGACGTCCCGTGCGGCACACGCTGCCGCTCAATCTCATCCTCGACGACCGCCGCGCGCTCGTGGTGGGCGGCGGCCGGGTGGGCCTGCGTAAGACGCGCGCGCTGCTGGAGGCGGGTGCGCAGGTGGAGCTCGTCTGCCCCGAGGCCGTGGAGGAACTGCGCGCGCTCGCCGCAGAAGGGCGTCTCGTCTGGACGGCGCGGGCCTTCCGCGAAGGCGATGTGGCGGGGCATCTGCTCGTCTTCGCGTGCACGGACGACAAGCATGTGAACCGCGCGATTCTCGACGAGGCGCGCCTCGTGCGCGTGCCCTGCTGCTGCGCGGATCTCAACTGGAGCGACGGCGACTTCACCACGCCCGCCACGGCACGGATCGGCGATGTGCTCGTGGCCGTCTCCACGAGCGGCCAGAACTGCCGCGCGGCGCGCGACGTAAAGAACGAGATCGTGGCGGCGCTGGGCGAGCGGCGCGACCTTGAACTGCTCGTGATGGGCACAAGCGACGCGCTGTTGCCAAGCCGCAAGCGCGCGCCCTACCATCTGCCGCCGGAGGAGCGCGCCGCGTTGGGTGCGCTCATCTTGCGCGTGCGCGGCGTGCGCGAATTCTTCATTCTCAACACGTGCAACCGCGTGGAGCTCGTGGCCGTGGCGTCGCACGATCCGGGCGTGGCGGACGTGCTGAGGCGTCTCATGAACCTCGACCATCTTGCGCCGGAGGAACGTTTTGAGTATCGCGGCTTCGCCGCGTTCAAGCACCTCGCGCGCGTGGCGAGCGGTCTCGAATCTTCGCTGCTCGGCGAGTTCCACATCGTCTCGCAGGTGAAGGACGCGCTTGCGGAGGCGGAGGAGAAGGGCTGGAGCGCGGGCGCGATCCGCTTCACGGGCGCGGAGGTGCTGCGCGTTTCGAAGGTTGTGCGGCACGCCGTGGAAGGTCTGCTGCGCGTGGCGGAAATTGACCAGGTGGCCGTGCGCTATCTGGGCGTGCATGGCGGGCTCGACGCGCAGACGCGCGTGGCGATGATCGGCACGGGCATGGTCGGGCGCGGCGTGGTGGAGGCGCTCGCGCGCACCGAGGCGCAGATCACGTGGATCTACCACGTGCACAAACCCGAGACCGGCGATTTGGCGAAGTCGGTTGCCGTGGTGCCGCTCACGGAGGTCGGCAAGGCGCTCAAGACGGCGGACATCGTGCTGAGTGCCGTCGATTCCTCACGCCCCGTCGTCACGCCGGAGATGCGCGCGGCGGTGGCGGATCGCAACGTCCTCTTTGTCGATCTCGGCGTGCCGCGCAACGTGGATCCGTTCTACGACGACTGGGGCCACGGCGTGAGCGTGGTCGATCTCGACGATCTCAAGCTCTGGCATCGCGTGAAGACGGGCACGCTGCATGACGTGCTCGCGCGCGCGGACGACGTGATCCGCGCCGAATACCGCGCCATGTCCTAGGCGTGGTGGTGGCGGCCGCGGCAGTCCTGGCAGAAGAAGTCCGGGCCGGCCCAGGTCGTCTCCTCCTCGCGTCCGCACTGGCGGCACGTGCGGCGCACGGTCTCGCGCACGAGACGGAGTTCGGCGGCATGGTCGTCGAGCCAGAGCAGGGGGAAGTCCATTACGCGCGAACGGCCGGCGAGCGAATTGGCGGGCAGCGGCGTCTTGCCCTCCGCGAGATGCGCGCTCACCACCTGGACGCGCTTGCCGAGCAGACGCGCCCGGCGCAGGGCGGGCGCGTAGTCGGGGTCGTCGCCGAAGACGAGGGCAATGTCGAACGCACCCGGCAGCGCGGCGTAGTAGAGCAGCGAGGCGGCGAGGGACATCTTGATCCAGTTCTCGTTCGTGCCCACGTCCACTTCGCGAATCTCGGTTTCGTAGCCGCAGTCCTGTTCCAGGAAATCGTAGAAGGCCTGCTGCTTGGAGACGTTGAACCCGGAGCGCGCGGTGGGAATCGTGCCGAAGTAGTTCGTGCGCACGAGCGAGAGATCTTCGTCCAGGCGATTGGCCACGTCTTCGCAGAAGATCTTGGGAATCTTGGCGTAGGCGATCTCGAAGTTCTCCTCGCCAAGTTTTGAAAACATGGACGTGCGGTTGCGGTAGAGCCAGCCGCCATCCACGAACACCATCACTTTTTCGGACATTGTATTTTCTCCGTCGCGGGTGCGCTTTATTTCTTGTTTGTGTCTGTGTCTTTTTCTTCGGGAAGTTCGATCAGCCAGGGCAGGGCGGAGCCGCCCTTGGTGCCGACGTTCAGCGTCTCGGTCTTCACGGGCTCGGGCTTTTGGGGTTCGGGCTTGACTTCGGGCTTCTTCGCGGGCGCGGCGGGCTTTGCCTCGGGCTTCTTCGCGGCCGCGGGTTTCGGCTGGGCCGCGGGCTTCGGCGCGGGCTCCGCGTCGTCGAAGTAGGAAATCGCCCTGGACGTCTTGACGCTGACGGGCTTGGCGGCGGGTTTCTCGACTGGTTTCGGCGCGGGCTTGGCGGCGGGCTTTTCGACCGGCTTCGGCGCGGCCACCGGCGCGGGCCTGGGCGGCGGCG
>CAVGKN010000144.1:0-3765 GCA_963629855.1 Lachnospiraceae bacterium | reverse complement strand
CCGCCATACCGACCAGAGGCCACCCGCTTGAACTGGCATGGTGATTGCTAATGAGATTGTGTTCAAACGAACAAGAAAGATACAACATCTAAGGAGAACAAAAACATGAACACAAACGCCTATACGAACCCGCTGAGCCTGTTCGATGAACTCTTCGACATGGACAGCAAGGTCTTCCAGAAGATGCGGGCACGCGCCGCAGGTCGGTTTCCGCCCGTGAACGTCTATCTGGATGAAAACGCGATTCTCGTCGATGTTGAACTGCCGGGACGCACGGCGAAGGACGTCGCCCTCACGCTGGAGTCGCAGGCCGTCGTCATCGCAGACCGTCCGTCGGCCGTTGACGCGAATGGCAAGCCGATCGAGGCGCCCACGCCGAAATGGTCTCGTCGTCTGGAACTTCCGTTCCGCGTCGACGCCAACAAGGCCAACGCGAAGTTCGAAAACGGCATTCTGCGCATCGAACTGCCGAAGGCCGTAGTTGAAAGCGTGCGCCATATCGCAATTGCCGAATAGCGCACGCGCTGAACAAGAGTGTTTGGAAAACTTCAAATAAGGAGACTGAAAAATGAACGAAGAAACCTATATTGTTCCGACGGCGACGATGAACGAGCGCCCTGAAGACTTTGAACTCGTCTTCGAGATTCCGGGTGTGGGCAAGGGCGAGGCCGACCTGCACATCGAGAACCGGTCGCTCATCCTCAAGACGCACGCGACGCATCAGAACCCGGCCGGCTTCAAGCAGGTCGCGGCGGAATTCGAGCACGAGAACTATGCGGTCAGCGTCGATTTGCCGGAAACGGCGGATCCCGCCACAATCTCTGCAAAGCTCGAAAACGGCGTTCTGCGCGTCATCGTCCGCAAGCGCCCGGAGACGCAGGCGCGCGTCATCGCGATTGCCTAGGCGCACGCATGGCACTTTGACATATCACGGCGACAACATAAAGGGGACAGCCTCTGCAGGGGCTGTCCCCATTTTCTGTCCTCATCCGGCCATCATCAGCGCACGATCGCCTTCGAGGCGGACTTTTCGGCGGCGGCCTTGCGAGCGGCGAGGATGGAATCGAGCGTCTTCTGCAGCTCGAGGAGCTTGGGGTACTTCTCGAGCGCGCGGCGCACGTGCTTTTCCGCCTCGTCGTAGCGGTCGAGCTTCGTGAGCACGATGGCGAGATTGTTGAGCACGGCGGGATCGTCGGGGCGACGCTTGAGGCAGCGGGCGAGATATTCTTCGGCGCGGGCGAACTGCTCGTCCTGGCAATACATCATGCCGAGCGCGAAGTTGGCGCGCGGGTCGTCGGGATCGGCGGCGAGCACGGGCGCGGCGTAGCGGCCGGCGAGCGCGAAATCGGCGCGCGCGAGGCCGATGACGAGGCCTTCGCGCGGCGAGAGGGCGCCGCCGTTCTGGTTCTTGAGCCAGTTGACGTCGCGCCGCATCCGCTGCACTTCGACGTTGTCGGCGTCGAGCGCTTCGGAAAGACCCACTTCACGGAAGGCGGTGGCGCGATCGCCGGCCTCTTCGGCCGCGCGGCCGCGCATCTGGGCGAGCCGCGCGAGACGCCACAGAACAAAGGGGAACTTACGGCGCAGGGCGAGATCGGCGCTGGCGTTCGGCGCGCCCGTCTTCGCAAGCGCCTGCGCATCGGCGCCGAGCGTGGCGCAGACGGCGAGGGCGCGGGTACGCTCCGCCTCGTCCACGCCGCCGGGACGCGCCACGAGGCCGAGCATCTGCGGCAGGGGTTTCTTCACGCGCTGCCAGAGTTCGAAGCCGATCTGCACGGCGCAGGTGGCGAGACGGCCGGGCTTCGCGGCGATCCACGTGCGCAGGGCGGAGGCGGCGTCGGAGGCGAGCAGTTCGCGGTCTTCGTCGTCGCGCGCGGCGCGCTGGCGCAAAATACGCGCGCGGGGCGTGTTGGGGGAAATGAGCGGCAGGCACGTGAGCGAATGGCGGCGGCGCGCGGCCTCGAGTTCGAGCAGCGCGTCGAAAGAGCCGTCCGTGAAGAGCGCGTCGCAGCCTTCGGACTCGCGCAGGGTCTCTTCCACCGTGGCGGCGATGAGGCGGGCCATTTCACGTTCGCCCTTCTGGAGACGACCCGGCAGCACGAGCACCGGCAGGGCCACGACCACGCCCCAGAAGATGCGCTTGCGCAGACGGCGCGCGCGGCCGAGCGAAGCGGCCATCTGGGCGGGGCCCTCGGCGAGCATCGACTCGGGATACTGCTGCTGGGCAATGCGGCGATAGTTGCGGCACACGGCGTCCACGCCGAAGACGGCGAGGGAGAAGGCGACCGCGGCCACGTCAAAGAGGAGGAAGAAGGCGAGGAGCGTGTCGGAGGGCACGAGCAGCATCGTGCGGCCATAGTCGAACCACGTCCAGAACCAGAGGGCCGAAGCGGAGGCAAGCTGCGAGAGGGCGCCCGCGGCCACGACGGCGTAGACCACGCCCACGCTCCAGGGCAGAAAGCGGTCGTCGTCCCAGGCGCGGGGCAGCAGCTTGATGGAGAAGATGAGCGGCATGAGCGAGAGGATGACGAAGAAGAGCCATCCCGGCCCCGTGGCGGCGCCGGCCGTGGCCGACCAGGCGGCGTTGAGATAGGCGAAGAGCAGGCCCGGCACGCCCGCGAGACCGGTCGCCTCCATGCCACCGCGCGCCATGAACCACCAGCCGCCAGTGCCAAGCGTCAACGCGAAGAAGAGCGCCCACACGTAGGTGAGCCGCTTGAAGACGACTTCGCGCATGAGCTCGTCGACGAGCGGATTGACAAGCGGGATTGACGGGGAATTCGCCCACTTGACGGCGATCAGAACGCCCACAGCCATGCAGGCGGCGAGCACGAAGCCGAGCGGCGTCTCCGCCGAGACCACGCCGAGCACGGCGCTGCAGAGATAGAGTGCGCCGATCGAGCCGCGCCGCACGAAGCGGAAGAAGAGATAGGCCGCGAAGGTGACGAGCAGCAGAAAGAGCGACACGGGGGAGAACGTCTGGCCCGCGCGCCACACGGGATCGGCGCAGAGGAAGAGAAGCGCGGCGAAGGCGGCCACGAGACGGCCGACCTCCGCGCCCATGCGCACCATGTGGGCCTTCAGGCGCAGGGTGGCGGGCAGAATGTCGCGAAAGACAAGATAGACGCACGCAGCCGAGAGGGCGATCGCGCCGCGGCCGAGATGCGGCAGCGCGTCAAGCACCGTGCCGAGCGGCAACTGCGCGGCGAGCGCGTTCAGGATCAGACGATAGAGCCCCGGAAAGGGACTCGTGGGGGGGTGAAGCCCAACGGCAACGGCGACCTCCTCCCATACAGATGGGTGGAGGCCGCCGGGGAGGCTCAAGAGCGAAAGAAGCCCGTACGCGGCCGCGGCAATGCCGAGAACCGCGAGGGGATCCCACCAGGCGCGGGACGTCTCGTCGTCTTTCGACACGTCGCGCGCGCCTCGCTTACATGCCGCCGCGTCCGCGCAGCGAACCGTGGCGGAGGAAGCCGTCGTACTTGCGCACGAGCAGGTGCGATTCCATCACGCGCAGCGTATCGAGCGCCACGCCCACGATGATCAGCAGGGAGGTGCCGCCGAAGAACGCCGCCACCGAACCCGGCACGCCCATCATGCCGCTGAGCACCTGCGGCACGATCGCGACGAGCAGCAGACCCACGCCGCCGATGAGCGTGATGCGCGTCATCACCGCGTCGAGGTATTCCGCCGTCGCAAGGCCCGGACGGATGCCCGGAATGTAGGAGCCGTCCTTCTTCAGGTTCTCGGAGATGTCGATCGCGT
>CAVGKN010000143.1:0-3770 GCA_963629855.1 Lachnospiraceae bacterium | reverse complement strand
CTCTTCGGCGAGCACATCGCCGAGACGGAGATCATGCTCAACGAGATCGCCGGCACCTACACGGCGCAGACGCAGGCCGAAAGCCACGGCGTGATGCACAGCGGGGGCTTCAACTGATGATGACGGACGATCTCTTCATCGAGATGGAGGCCACCCAGTTCACGAAGACGGGCCAGGCCGCCTGCGGCGACGACGTGCAGCTGCTCACGATCGAGAAGGAGAACCGCTCGCTCGCCGCGCTCTCCGACGGACTGGGCTCCGGCGTGAAGGCGCACGTGCTCGCCAACATGACGACCACGATGGCGCTGCGGTTCATGCAGTCGAACCTCGACCTGCTCGAGTCCGTGGAAATCATCATGGACGCGCTGCCCGTGTGCGAGGTGCGCAAGATCAGCTACGCCACGTTCTCGCTCTTCGACTACCGCATGGGCGGGCGCGCGCGCATCATCGAGATGGGCAACCCCGCCTACGTGCACCTGCGCGGCACGGCGGAGGTGGCGCCCGCGCGCGACCGCACCGTGGTCTCGCCGCACTGGCCCGACCGCGAAGTGCGCGAGGTGGAGGTGGACGTGGAGCCCGGCGACCGCATCATCCTCTGCTCGGACGGCGTCACGCAGAGCGGCCTCGGCGCGGGCCTGCCCGATTACAAGTTCGGCTGGCGCCGCGCCGGCATGCTCGCCTTCGCGCAGGACGAGATCGCGCGCGAGCCCGACCTCTCCGCCGCCGACCTCTCGCGCCGCATCGCCTGCTTCGCGAAGAACATCACCCCGGCGGCGTGCAAGGACGACATCAGCTGCCTCGTGATCTACTTCCGCCATCCGCGCGTGCTGCGCATCCTCACCGGGCCGCCGTTCTACCGCGAGCACGACGCCGAGTTCGCCCGCCAGGCCAATCTCGGCGAAGACCACGTGATCGTGTGCGGCGGCACCACGGCGAACATTCTCGAGCGCGAGCTCGGCGGCCATGTGAAGATCGACCTCGCGGCCATGCGCGGCGCGGGCGGGCTGCCGCCCAGCGGCGTGCTGCCGGGCGTGGCGCTGTGCACCGAGGGCATCCTCACGCTGTCGCACGTGTGCAAGGCGCTGGAGGAGAAGCAGTCCCCCATGGGCCAGCCGCTCGCCGCGCGCCAGATCCTCGAGCGCCTGCTCACGCACGACCGCATCGAGTTCGTGATCGGCACGAAGGTGAACGAGAGCCACCAGGATCCCAACATCCCGCAGGATCTCGAGCTGCGCCGCTCCGTCTTCCACCGCATGCAGGCCGCGCTCGAGCACAACTACCGAAAAATCGTGACGGTGAATTACTATTGAACCCAAACAGGGTCGGCGGCGTTTCACTTGGCATGAAAACGACATCGACTCTGTTGAGCGTCCTGGTGGGAGGTCTTTCCTGCCTGGCGGAAACGAATGCAACGGCGACCGCGACCGCGGCCGCGGGAACGAACGCGACCGAGGTCGTCGATCTCGGCAACATCGTGGTCGAAGGCACGGCGCTTTCGCGCTACCGGCCAGAGACCGTGAGCGGCGCCACGTTTACGGACGCGCCGCCCGAGGAGCTGCCCACGGTGGTGGATACGCTCACGGAAGACTTCATCCGCGAGCACAACCCCACCGATCTGCACGACCTGCTGCGCTACGTGCCCGGCATCGAGACGGGCGGCAAGTCGCTGCTCATCCGCCAGCCCGGCACCTTTTCGATTCGCGGCATGGGCGGAACTGAGCCGACGTTCGACGGCGTGATGCCCATCGGGCGCGGCGCGGGTCTCTTCATCGACCCGTTCCTGCTCGACCGCGTGGAAATCGTCAAGGGTCCGATCGGCGCGCTCGGCGGCGGCGCGGGCGCCTCGCAGAACGCCTCCGGCGGCGGCGGCTCCGTGAACATGCACCTCAAGAGCGCCACGCTTGCCAAGGACGAGGTGCAGGTGCAGGAGAACACCTCCGTGGGCAAGCACACGTTCCGCCAGCGCGGGATGGTGGACGCGAACGAGGTCGTGGTGGACGACAAGGCCGCCGTGCGCGTGCTCGCCACGGCCGACTACTACGAACCCACGTACATCAACCAGGGCATCCAGAAGGGCGCGCGGCCGCGCGAGTCGTTCACCGTGTCGCCGTCCTTCATCGCGAAGCCGACGGACGAGGTGTCGTTCGGCCTCAAGACGCTCTTCCAGTACACGGATCAGCCGAGCTACATCGGTCTGCCCGTCTTCCGAGGGCATCCGGCCAAGGGCTACAACTGGTACGACTCGTCGTGCCGGCGCGGCGACCGCGCCACGTATGAGAGCTTCATGATCAATCCCTGGCTCGACTGGCAGGTTACGGACGAGTGGCTGCTCAAGTTCGGCGCGGGCATGATGGTCTCGAGCTGGGACTTCACGATGCAGGAGCCCTACTACGGCAGGGGCGCGGAGCTGAACAACTACTTCCTCACGGGCGAGTGGAGTTCCGGCACGCGCTACCAGACCACGGATTTCAGTGAGGGCGATTCGCTCAACCGCAACTACAACGTCTACACGCGCTCGGTCTACACGAAGGAGCTCTTCAACTGCGTGACGAACGTGCTCGTGGTGCAGCCCGACTACCTCTACCGCGAGAGCACGGGCGGCTTCGGCACGCCGACCTCGCGCTACGGTCTGCTCGCGCAGGATTCGATTTCGTGGCGCTGGTTCACGCTGCTCGGCGGCGTGCGCTACGACCACTTCGAGCAGGAGGCGTACACGGCCTCCGGCGTGCGCTACTACCACCAGACGGCCGACGCCGTGTCGCCGCGCGGCGGCCTCACGATCCGTCCGCTTGATTGGCTCGTCTTCTTCGGCAACCTGTCGCAGACGCGCACGCCGATGCTTGGCCTGCGCAATGCGGACGGCTCCACGCCCGACTCCCCCTGGCGCGCCACGCAGTACGAAGGTGGCGTGCGCGTGCGGCCCGGCGACAAGCTCTGGTTCACGCTCTCCACCTACCGCATCGAGCAGGAGAACGTGCCCGAGGCCGACTCGGCGACCGGCTACTACACCTACGACGGCCGCAACACCTCGCGCGGCGTGGAGTTCTCCGTGTCGGGCGACGTCACGAAGAACTGGACGGTGCTCGGCATGTACGGCTACAACAGCTATACGGACCGCAACGAGGCCCCGAAGTCGAAGGGGCGCGACTTCGAGCGCTATCCGGCGCACACGCTCTCGCTCAACACGTCCTACCGCTTCACCTGGGGCGCGTTGGACGACGTGGTGGTGGGCTGCGGCTATCGCTTCCGCTCGATGAACTACGCCACGATGCGCGGCACGTACGTGAACCGCAACCTGCGCTTCGATCCGTCGCACGTGTTTGACGTGAACGTGTCGATGCCGCTCTCGAAGTTCGGCGGCGGCGAGAACTGGATTCTCACGTTCGGTGTGCGCAACCTCTTCGGCGAGAAGTACTTCGAAAGCGCGCGCCACTACTACGAGGCGCTCGTGGGCGAACCGCGCACGTTCGAAATCGGCCTCCGCGCTACGTTCTAGGCCAGACGGGTACAGAACAGGGCCGACGCATTAAAATGGCTCCACCCTCGTTCGAGAGGGCTGATCCTCTCGCAAATGCGTCGGCCCAAGTGTTCAGCAGTCCAGCATTCCCGGACCGGCAGCCAACAGCCAGTAGGGGCGAGAGAGGGTGTTCCGACATTTCGCCACGGTCTTAGTGAGGTGGTCTCTGTTCTCCGAACCCTTCGGCCTCACTGGACGCTGGCTGCTGGCTGCTGGAATGCTGAATTGTTCGGCCGACGCATTTTTTGTCCCA
>CAVGKN010000142.1:0-3814 GCA_963629855.1 Lachnospiraceae bacterium | reverse complement strand
ATTTTCTGGTCGGTGACGTAGGCCCGCCCCCATTTGCACTGCTGTTCGAGGTCCGCGACCGCGGCCTTCTGGTTCGCGACGGCCGCCTTGTCCACGGGCTGGGCGCCTTCGAGCTGCGTGAGCTCGAGTTTCGCGGCGCCGAGCCGCGCCTCCAGACGCGTCTGGCACTCGTTGAGCTTGGCCGCGTAGGCCGTTTCCTTCTGCCCGACGTTCGCCTCGGCGGCCGTCACGGTCGCGGGATCGGCGGCGGCGTTATTCGGGGGATTCTTCGACAGGTCCAGGACGTTCTTCGCGGCGCCTAGATTCACCTGGGCCGCTTCCGCATCCGCGAAATTCGCCATTGCGGCCGTCTTCTGTTCCGCCGTCATGCCGCTCTCGATCTTCGTGAGGTTCGCCCCCGTCTCGGAGGAATTCTTCGCGGAAGCCAGCGAAAGATTCTGCTGCGCCTGGTCGACGCCCGAGGCGGCGGACATCTTCGCGGCGGAGGCCTGTGCCGCGCTCGAAATGCCCGCCGTGGTCGCCTGGGCGGCGATGCTCACCGCCGCGAAGGAGATCGACATGATGAGGCCGGTCATGGCCGCCGAACGCTGCTGCTCGGCCTGGTTCTGGATGGCGCTCACCGAGCGGGTCAGTTCCGCCTGGCGTTCCGTGCGCGCGGCCGCGCGCTCCTTCTGCGCGATCTCGAGCATGAGCTGCATGAGCGAGTAGATGTCGAAGAGCATCTTGTTCGAGGAGTTGGCCGCCTCCGCGCCCGTGGCCGCCGTCTGCGCCACGGCCTGCTTGAGCGCGTCGAACGCGCCGTCGAGCTTCGCGCGCAGGTCCTCGAGCCCCGCTTCGGTGAGCGTGCCCGTGGCCGCGTCGAGTTCCGGCGGCGTGATCGTCACGGTCTGCGTGGCGCCGCTCGCCGTCTGCAGCGTCACGGTCAGGTTGCCATCCGTGCCGAGCACGGCCGAGGTTCCGGTGATGCCTTCCGGCGCAGTCCCCTTCATCGTTTCGTTGACGAGGGACGTCCAGTTGATGTTCGTGTTTGTGTCGAGTGTAACGGACATGGGTTGATCTCCTTTTCGTTCGTGTTCACCCTGTCTACGCAGGGTGAACGCGAAGGTTACGGATTTTCGTCAGGCATTCTGCGCGCCGATCTCCTGCGAGATCTTGTTGAGCGTGTCGGTCTTCGACTCGAGCAGCTCCAGCATGTCGCTGCCCGCGTTGGCGAGCTGTTCGAGAATCTGCTGCAGGTCGTCCTCGTTCTCTTCGAGGAACTTCTGCAGTTTCACGAGCACCTCCTGCGCCTCGGTGGTGTCGGCCTGCGCGAGGCCGGCGCTGTAGCCAAACGCCGTCGAAAGCGTCGTTGTCGTGAGATTGGCCGCCTGCATCACGCCATCTTTGACGTACATCCCCACGCGAAAGACCTTCGCGGCCGTCTGCGAGAGCTTCACAATGCCGGTCACGCCCTTCGCCGCCGCTTTCGCGGCCGACACGCCGCCGCCGATCGCCGTGGCGAGCCCCAGCACGAGTTCGCACCCGCCGAAGATGCCCTGCGCCCAGGCCTGGCATTTCTGCTTCGACCAGTCCGGATGCATGTCCTGCAGCGTGTTCGCCATCCACTTCTGGATCTTCGACGTCGCGCCCGTGGTCGAAAGCACCGCGCTGGAGACCGCCAGCGCCGCGCCCGCGATCGCGAAGCCCGCCGCGAGACCGCCCGTGCACACCGTGACGACCACCGCCACGAACACCGCGAAGATCGCGCCCAGCCAGCTCAGCGCCTTCTGCGCCTTCGCCGCCGCCTCCTGCTTCTTCGCCTCTTCGATGGACTTGTTGATCTTCTCCATCTGCGAGGTGTGCGCCGACTCGAGCTGTCCCTTGAGGGAGTCGATGCGCTTGCTCTGCGTCTCGGCGGTCTTCTCGTCCGTCTCCATCTTGAGGTAGGCGATCAGGGCCTCGAGGTCGGCCTTGGCGGCCTTGGCCTCGTCGACCTCGTCGAGCTCCGGCACCGAGACGGTGGAGGTGCGCGCCGCGCCGGTCGCGCCGGTCGCGCGGGTGACCATCACGTTCGCACCCGCGCCGAGGAGCGCGGAGAGTTCCGCCGCCGCCGTCTGCACGGCGGTCGTCTGCGTCGCGTCGGCGAGCGGCGTCGCCTGCAGGTCGCGGGACACGTTCAGATTCACGTTCATGGGGAAACTCCTTTCAGCCCTACGAGGCGAGGGCGAGCTTGAGCTGCGCGCCCTTGGCGCGGTACGCGCGGCCCGTTTCGGTCGTGGTGGGCGCATACTGCTCGAGCGCGTCGAGCGCGGCGCGCGCGGCCTCCTTCTCGCCGAGCGCGAGATGGCATTCGGCCGCGTAGTACATCGGCTTCGGATTCTCGAGGTCGAGGAAACTCGCGAACTTGTAGAGCTCGATCGCCTCGGCGAAGCGGCGCTGCACCTGGCGCAGCGAGCCGTAGCCCGTCCAGTAGCGCGAATTGAGATGGTCGAACAGCGTGAGGAACTTGAAGACCTTCTCGGCGTCGTCGTAGTTGCCGGCCTTGTAGAAGTTCACGCCCATCGCGTAGACCGCCTCCATCTCCTCGTCGGAAAGGCCGCGCATCGCCCGCAGGGTCGCCCCGTCGCCAAACGCCTTCAGCGCGGCGGCAATCTTCTCCTCGGTCATGCTGGCCGGGTCGTTGATGTTCATGTGGATGCTTTCCATAGGTTGTTCTCCTTGTACCGAGTCTACGAACGACGCGCCCGGAGGTTACACGCCTCCGAAGCGTTTCACTAAAAGTTTACCAAAAATGTCCGCCGCAGGGAAGTGCGTAATGGGTTACTCAAATTCGCGTGCGAATTTGAGTAACCCATTACCCGTTCAGCCGCGGAATTCGCTCATTGTCGCCTCGCCGGCGGCGGAGATGCCATCGTGGCGCAGCACGGCGCGGATCGTGAGCAGCAGGATCTTGAAGTCGAGCGCGAGAGAGCGGTGATCCACGTACCAGACGTCGAGCGCGAAACGCTTTTCCCAGGAGAGGGCGTTGCGCCCGTTCACCTGCGCCCAGCCCGTGATGCCGGGCGTGACCTCGTGGCGCCGCGCCTGTTCGGGCGAGTAGCGAGGCAGATACGCGGTGGGCAGCGGGCGCGGCCCCACGAGCGCGAGCGTGCCGCGCAGCACGAGCAGCAGCTCGGGCAGCTCGTCGAGCGACGAGGCGCGCAGAAAGCGACCGAAGCGCGTGAGCCGCTCGGCGTCCGTCCCGGGCCCCGGACGCATCGAGCGGAACTTGACGAGGCGAAACGCGCGCCCGTGCAGGCCCGCGCGTTCCTGCGTGAAGAAGACGGGCGTCCCCAGCGCAAGGCGCACGGCCAGCGCCACCACGAGAAACAACGGCACCCAGAGCGGCGCGGTGCACACCACCAGCGCCACGTCGATCCCGCGTTTCAGTTTTTCTTCAGAAATGCTCATGCCCCTTCTTCTTCCTAATGTCGGGTGGTAGTATACCACAGCGTCGTCGGAAGCGTAAAGCGGGGGCACGCGCCAGACTACTTGGACTCGGCCTTGATCATGGGCGAGGCCGGCAGGGCGACACGGAAGCCAAAACCGTAGATGTCGTTGCGGCCGGCGGTCGCGTAGTCATAGCGACAGGCCGCGCGACAGTAACTGGCAGTGCCGTTCCAGCTCCCACCCCGCAGCACACGATTCGCCCCCGCGACACCGGAGAGCGTGTTGCCCGGCTCGGACGAATCGACATTCACCGCACCGCCATGCACCGTGATGTCCGCCTCGTACCAGTCGAGGCACCACTCCCATACGTTGCCGTGCATGTCGTAGAGCCCCCAGCTGTTCGGCG
>CAVGKN010000141.1:0-3818 GCA_963629855.1 Lachnospiraceae bacterium | reverse complement strand
CTACTACCTCATCCTGAACCAGCCGGACTGCAGGCAGAGGGGCCATCACGGTTTCGAGTGCAACGGGAAAGGCTCCGCGATGACGCCCGGCGCCGATGCGGGATTTGGGTGCTGCCGCTCCAACTTCCACTTCGCCTGGCCGAAGTTCGTGCAGTCGCTCTGGATGCGGAAGGCCGATGGGCTGGCGGCGGTCGCCTACGCGCCGTCGTGCGTGACGACCGACATTGCGACGATCCGCACGTCCGGGGGCTATCCATTTGGCGACGCCGTCGCGCTGGAGATCCTTCGCGCGAAAGGTGGCGCGTGGCCGCTCTTCGTGCGCATCCCGGGCTGGGCGAAGGCTCCGAAGGTCGCGGTGAACGGCACGCCTGTGAAAGGCGTTGCGGCCGGCGGCTTCGTGCGAATCGACCGCGACTGGCGCGCCGGCGACCGCGTGGAGATGACGTTCCCTGCCGAAATCGTGGCGGAGAAGGGCATCGACAATTCGCGGACGCTGCGGCGCGGGCCGCTTGTCTATGCGTTTGCGCCGAAGGCCGCGATCAAGGAGATCCCGCAGCGTCTGGGCTTCGTCGCGCGGGAATACGCGGCGCAGGAGGCCTGGAACAAGGCGCTGCTCTTCTCCGGCGATGGTGCGCATCCGGTTTCCGCCGCCTTTGTCGCCGGCGACGCGGGCGCATCGGAAGATCCGTTCCGGCATGGCGCCCGGCCGTGCGCGATTTCCGTGACGGCGGGTAAGACGTCCTATGCGGGATGGGGCACGTATCGGCCGGACCTGGGCGGACTGTTCGCGCTGCGGCCGATCGAGCCGCCGCCGTCGCCCGTTCACGCGCGTCTGGTGTCGGACGTGCGCCAACTGGAGCTGCTCCCGCTCGGCGCGACGCAGATCCGCCTCGCGTGTCTGCCCTGGTTCGTCCGCTGAACGCGCGGGCGGCTCACGGGTTCAGGGAGAATGTGATATACTATCCGCCATGCAAACGGTTACGACTCAGATTCTGAAGTCCATGACGGGGTCGTCGTGGATCCGCAAGATGTTCGAGAAGGGCATCGAACTCAAGAAGCAGTACGGCGCGGACGCGGTGTGCGATTTCTCGCTCGGCAATCCGGACGTGCCGCCGCCGGCCAAGGCGAAGGCCGTGCTGGAGGCGCTGGCGGTCAAGGCCATTGAGCCGCTCGGGCTCGGCTACTGCCCGAACGCCGGCATTCCCGAAGTGCGCGAGGCGATCGCGGGCTACCTCGCCCAACAGCAGCAGGCCGACGTCAAGGCCGGCAACATCGTGATGACGGTGGGCGCGGCCGGCGCGCTCGTGAGCTTCTTCCGCGCCGTGGTGGAACCCGGCGACGAGATCATCTGCCCCGCGCCCTACTTCGTGGAATATGCCAGCTACTGCGGACACTTCGGCGGCGTGCTCAAGGCGATCGACGCCAGGCCGGACGAAGGCTTCCGCCCCGACTTCGACGCGATGGCCGCGGCCGTGACGCCGAAGACGCGCGCGTTCCTCATCAACTCGCCGAACAACCCCACGGGCTGCATCTACGCCGAAGAGGATCTCAAGCGTCTCGCGGCGATCGTGAACGAGGTCAACGCCAAGCGCGTGGCGGCCGACGGCGACGCGGCGCGTCCGCTCTACCTCCTGAGCGACGAGCCCTATCGCGCGTTCGCCTACGACGGCGCGGTGGTGCCGCCCGTGATGCCGCTCACGCCCTACGCCGTGGTGCTCGGCTCCTTCTCGAAGACGCTTTCGCTCGCGGGCGAGCGCGTGGGCTACGTGGCCGTGCATCCGGCGATGCCGGATGGCGCCACGCTCGTGAACGCCGTCACGCTCACGAACCGCACGCTCGGCTTCGTCAACTCCCCCGTGATCGGCCAGCGCCTCGCCGCGCAGCTGCTCGACCAGACCGTGGATCTCGAGATCTACGACCGTCGCCGCCGTCTCATGGCCAAGGTGCTCACCGACGCGGGCGTGGAGTTCGTGATGCCGCGTGGCGCGTTCTACTTTTTCCCCAAGGCGCCGGGCGGCGACGATCTCGCCTTCGTGGACGCCCTGCAGAAGGAGCTCATCCTCGCCGTGCCGGGCCGCGGCTTCGGCATGGCCGGCTACGTGCGCCTCTCCTGCAGCGTGGACGAAAAGATCATCGCCCGCTCCGCCGAAGGCTTCAAGCGCGCCGTGCGGAATCTGCAGGGCGCGCGCGGTTGATCACGCAGATGCGGATGGTGCCATGAAGGGACTGATCATCGCGTTGGTGGCGCTGGGCTGCGTGGGAGGCGGATACTACGTCTTCGACATGACGCAGCGCACGCGCCAGGCCGAACTGAAGAAGGCGGAGGCCGAACTGCGGCTGAAGGCGAAGGCCGAAGACGCGAAGAAGGCCCAGGCCGAGGCGAAGACCGAAGAGGCGAAGAAGGCGCAGGCCGAGGCCGAGGCCGAGCGCAAGACGGCCGAGGCGAATACGGCGCAGGCGAAGCGCGACGAGACGAAGCAGGCCATCGAACTCAAGGCCAAGGAGACGGCTGCGAGCGAGGCGGCCGCGAAGCAGGCGGCGGCGGAGAAGGCGGCGGCCGAGGCCGCCGCGAAGCAGGCGGTGGCGGAGAAGGCCAAGGCCGAGGCGGCGAAGGCGGCCTCCGAGGCGAAGGCCAAGGAGGAGGAACTCGCTCTCAAGCGCGCGGAAGCCGAGCGCAAGACGGCCGAGGCGAAGCGCGACGAGACGCTGACGGCGGCCGCCATCGTGAAGGCGGCGGCCGAGAAGAGCGAGAACGAGCGCAAGACGGCCGAGGCGAACGCGGCCGCCGAGCGCGACCGCAAGCTGCGCCTCTACAGCCGGGCGAGCCTGAGCCGAGCCGAGATGGTCGCCCTGCAGCGGGCGGAACGCCTGCTCGCGCTCGAGGAGTCCGGGCATCTCGCGCGGGCGCGCGCCGAAGTCGGCGCGGAGGGCGACACCGCGGCGGCGGCGGACGAGGACGACACTGCGGCGACCGATGAGACCACCACCACCGAGGCGCCGAAGACGAACGCCGTGGTCGCCGTGACGTGGCCGCCGGAGAAGATGCCGGAACCGCCGGACGGCGAGAAGGTGGCCGCGCTGCAGAAGAAGCTCGACGACGCGCGGCTGCGCGAGCACGTGCGTGGCGCACGGCGTTGCATCGCCGTTTTCGGCGAGCGCATCGACCGCGCCGTCGCGGACGGACGCCTCGTGGATGCGCAGAGCGACCGGCGCGCGCTCGTCTCGCTCGTGCCGGACTACATGGACGTCTACATCGAGCTGATCGACGAGGCGCGCAAGGCGGGGAACGAGACCGTGCAGGGCAAGCGGCTCGACGAACTCATCGCGCTCGCGCCCACGTGGCGGCGCACGGCGCTGTTCGTGCGCCTGCTCACCCACGACGAGGCCTACTTCAGCCGCGCGCTCGCGGGGCGCATCGAGAAGAACGAGTACGTGCGCGCGTTCCGCAAGATCTACGACGTGGCGCGGCGCGACAAGGGCGACCGCGACGAGCGCGACGCGAAGGTCGAGCGCATTTGCAGGACGCTTGCCACCTACGTGCCCGACTTCGAGACGTCGCCCGAATGGAAGTAGAACGGGGAAATTGAAAAACTTTTCTCACCCCCCTTGCGCTTCAGCGTCATTTTCGGTATACTATTTGGGCTTGTCTCAAAAAGCCACTTTAGCTCAGTAGGTAGAGCACATCCTTGGTAAGGATGAGGTCGGCGGTTCGATTCCGCTAGGTGGCTCCAGGGACGAACACAGAAGAAACAACTCACAGGAGTCAACAAAATGGCTAAGGAAACATTCGATCGCGGCGGCAAGCCGCACGTGAACGT
>CAVGKN010000140.1:0-3845 GCA_963629855.1 Lachnospiraceae bacterium | reverse complement strand
GATCGTCACGCCCGGCAGGATCTTCACGTCGCCGCCGAGCCAGCAGTTGTCGCCAATCGTGATGGGCAGCGCCTTCTCCAGCCCCGCGTTGCGCCGCGCGACGTCAAGCGGATGCACCGCCGTGTAGCAGCCGAGATTCGGCCCGATGAAGCAGTGGGCGCCAATCGTGATCTTCGCGCCATCCATCAGGTAGGCGCCGTGATTGATGAACGTATCGTCGCCGATGAAGCAGTTCGTGCCATAGTCCGCACAGCATGGCGCCAGCACGACGACGCGCGTCCCCAGGTTCGGGAAAAGCCGATGCAGGATCTCCTCGCGCGCGGCCTTGTTCGATGGCGGCGTCTGATTGAAGGCGAAGCACAGCTCGTCGGCGCGCGCGCGCAGCGCCAACAGCTCCGGGTCGAAGTTGGCGTCATACCACTCGCCCGCATCCATTTTTTCCCGTTCGGTCATGTTGCCTCCAGTTGCCGTTAAGTTCCTCGATCTTGTCCGGCTGCACCGTCGCAAGGCCTCAAAGGTCAAGATGTCTGTTGCGAGTTTCTCCATGCCGCATAGTATACCATATTGCGCGACTGGATAGCGCCGCGCCAGGGCCGACGCATTTTTGTCCCATTCAGCCCCGTATGGTAAGAGCAGAGTCTTTTAATGCGTCGGCCGTAAGCGCGGAATCTTCGAGGGTGGCGAAGTAGTCGCGCAGGGTCTCCGCGCGGCGGATCTGCTTCACGGAGCCGTCGGGGCGCAGAAGCAGTTCGGCGCTGCGCAGCTTGCCGTTGTACTGGAAGCCCATGGCGTGGCCGTGGGCGCCGGCGTCGTGCAGCACGATGAGGTCGCCGGGCGCGACTTCGGGGATTTCGCGCTGAATCGCGAACTTGTCGTTGTTCTCGCAGAGCGAGCCCGTGACGTCGCAGAGCATGAGCGGCACCTCGGCCTTCTCCGTGTACGTGGTGCCGGCCGGGCCGTACTTCGGCACGGAGATGTGGTGATACGCGCCATAGAGCGCGGGGCGCATGAGATTCGCCATGCAGGCGTCGAGCCCCACGTAGGTGCGATACGTGCGCTTGATGTGGCGCACGCGCGCCACGAGATAGCCGAACGGCCCGGTGATGCAGCGGCCGCACTCCATGTAGAGCCGCAGGTCGGGATGCCCCTTGGCGAGCACGTGCTCGCGGTAGGCGGCCTCGATGCCCGCGCCGATGCGCTCGAATGGCTGCGGCGTCTGGTCGGGACGATAGGGAATGCCGATGCCGCCGCCGATGTTGACGAACTCGAAGGTGATGCCGACCTTGCGCGCGACGTCCACGGCGAGGTCGAAGAGCAGCGTGGCCGTGTCGATGATGTACTGCGGGTCGAGTTCGTTCGAGGCGACCATCGTGTGGAGGCCGAAGCGCGTCACGCCCTTGGCCTTGAGCTGCGCGTAGGCGGCGTAGATCTGCTCGGTGGTGAGGCCGTACTTCGCCTCCTCGGGCTTGCCGATGATCGCGTTGCCGCCCTTGAGCGGGCCGGGATTCCAGCGGCAGCACACGAGCGCGGGCAGACGGCCGCCGCAGGCGCGCTCGGCGGCGGCGATGTGCGTGATGTCGTCGAGATTGAGAATCGCGCCCAGCTTGGCGGCGGCGGCGAATTCCTCGTCCGGCGTGTCGTTCGAGGTGAACATCACGTCTTCGCCCACGTTGCCCGCGGCGGCGGCGAGGCGAAGCTCGGCGAGGGACGAGCAGTCGCTGCCGAAGCCCTCCTCGCGCAGGATGCGCATGAGGTGCGTGTTGGGCGTGGCCTTCACGGCGAAATATTCGCGGAAGCCGCGGTTCCAGGCGAAGGCGGCGCGCAGCCGGCGCGCGTTCGCGCGGATCGCGGCCTCGTCGTAGATGTGGAACGGCGTGGGATACGCGCGCGCGATCGCCTCAAGGTCGGCGTTCGTGAAGGGAAGCGATTTGCTCATGTGGTCTCCTCGGCGATTTCGCGCGGGAGGCAGCCCTCCGCGCAGGCGAGCGAAATGAAGAACATCGAGAGCACGGCGCCGGAGCGCAGGGGACAGTCCCCGCAGGCGTGCAGCAGCAGGGCGGCGTCGCCAAGCAGGATCCAGAACGTGCCCGCCGGCAGGCAGAAGATGGCGCGCGGCCGCGGCGGCGCCTTGTCGGCCTTCATGAAGCGCGCGGCGCGGTAGAGCCGGCCCCAGTCGCGAAACACGGGCGCCACGAGCAGCCCCACCATCGCCACGAGCATCAGGAAGCCCACGATCCCGTGCTCGCAGAGGAACTGCAGGTAGTCGTTGTGCACGTTCGCGCCGCCCGAAATCTGCATGTGCTTCAGTTCGTCCTCCGTGAGGTAGGTGAGCTGCTCGTGCTTGTAGCCCCAGCCGCCCACGCCGAAGAGGGGATGCTCCTTGAAGATCTCCACGGCCACGCGCGCGTGGTATTGCGCCTTGCCCGACACGCGGTCGAGCACGCCGATAGAGTCGATCGAGTCGAGCTCCTTCTGGAGATCCGGCGGCGCGAACACGGCGACGGCGAGCAGGAAGAAAAGCGCACCGCCGAGCGTGACGGCCACGCCGCGCACGCGCTTGGCGCGCCCGTGGTGCGCGAAGAGCAACGTCAGCAGATGGTAGACAAATGCAAGCACCGTCAGCGTGAAGAGGCAGAGAATCGCCGCGCGGCTCAGCGTGCACAACGCGCCGAAGAAGAGCAGCACGGCGGCGACGAGAGGATAGTGCGCCTGCAGGATGCGCCGGAGCGTGCGCTCCTTGATCTTCTCCTGCGCGGCGAGCGCCGGCATCGCGGCGACTTCGGCCCGCCGCGTCTGCCACAGGCCGATCGAAAACGCGAACGCCATCACGAAGAACGCGCCGCCCATGTTCGCGTAGCCGAACGTGGCGAAGAACGGCACGTTCTCCGCGGCGTCTTTCGGCAGCGCGGCCCAGTAGGGCGCCTGCGCGCCCGTGCCCTGCTGGATGAAGCCCAGCACGGCGAGCGCCGCCGCGTTCCACACGAGCATCTCCATGAGCAGACCCTTGCCGTGGCGCGAGAGCGCGTGCTTCGCGGCGAGCATGCCCGTGAGCGCGGGCAGGAACCAGAGCAGCACGTTGAACTGGTCTTCGATACGCAGGCAGAACGGCGCGAAGGGCACGGGCGCCTTGGCGGCATCCTCCATCGAAAGCCCCAGCGCGGTGGCGCGCGTCAGAATCTGCGGATAGTCGCACGTGGGACAGAACGCGCGGTTCACGAACGGAATCGCGAGCACAAGCAGGAACACGAGCGCACAGTAGAGCAGCGGATCCTTCCGCAGACCCGTCCACACGCGCCACCGGGCGGAGACCGCGTCCTCGTAGGGCCGCCGCTGCGGGAACACGAGCATGCCCTCGAAGAGGAACGCGAGCAGCCACGGCAGCGTGGGCATGAGCGCCTCCGTGCGCGTGCCGCCGCCGAGCCAGGCGCACGCGGCCGGCGCGAGAAAGATGAGGCCGACGGCCATTTTCCGAAGAAGCGTATCCAGCATGGTTGACCTCATTTCGCGTGTGTGCGCATCCAGTTCCTCGCCGCGTCGAGCACGGCCTCCACCGCGGCCTCGGGCGCGACCCGGCCGACGTTCTGCCCGTCCACGAACAGCATGAAATCATGCGCCCCACCACAGAGCGCGATGTCCGCCCCCTTCGCCTCGCCCGGCCCGTTCACCACGCACCCCATCACGGCGACGTGGGGGAAGGAGTGGGGAGTTGTCCGATAAAGACCTTCAAGCGCGTTCTCGACCGCTTCCGCGACGGCGAAGAGATCGACCTGGGTGCGGCCGCAGGTGGGGCAGCTCGTGATGGCGGGCCCGGGCGCGCGCAGACCAACCGCGCGCAGGATCTCGAG
>CAVGKN010000139.1:0-3863 GCA_963629855.1 Lachnospiraceae bacterium | reverse complement strand
GGACGGAACGTCTTCGTCGAGACGAAGCAGTGGCGCGTGTAGCCCTTCGCGAGGACCGTCTCCTCGCCCTTGCGGCGGATCTCGCACGCGATCTCGATGCGCACGCCCTTCAGCGCCTGCACCCACGCCGAGATCTCCAAGAGGTCGTCGTAGCGGGCGGGACGGTGGTAGTCGACCTCCGCGTGCACGACGGGGAGCGCCCAGCCCTCGGCCTCGCACTCCTTGTAGGTGTAGCCCATCTCGCGCATCAGCTCGTTGCGCGCGCGCTCGAACAGCGTCAGGTAGTTGCCGTAGTAGACCACGCCCATCTGGTCGGTGTCCGCATACGGCACGCGGTAGTCCATCGTCACCTTGCGCATTGTCGTCGTCCTTTTCTTTCAGCCGCGCACGGCGAGCGTGACCTCGCCGATCTGGTTCTTGTGGAACTTCGGGCGGAAGAGCGGCACCGTGACGAGCGTCTCCTCGCCTTCGGCGGGCAGCGCCGGCAGGTCGACCGCGCCCTGCGCGATGATCTTGGGCGCGTCCTTCTCGCCGACCATCGCCGCGAGCGCGTCGGCCGGTGCGCTGGCGAGATCGCCGTAGCCCAGCATGGCCTGTTCCACGAAGTCGGCGCCCTGCTTGAGCGCGTACTTCGCCGCGAGGCGCAGGAAGCGGCGGATCTTCTGCACGCTCACGGGCTCGGTGATCGAGACGGCGAAGGCGGTATGATCCTCCACCTCCTCGCGGAAGAGCACGCGCTGTGCCCACAGCTCCTCCGTGAAGTCGACCTTGCCCCGGCGGAAGATGAACTCGCGCGCCGCGCTGCGCTTCGCGATGCCCGCGCGCGGCCAGATCAGGTCCACCGCGCCGAGGTTCCGGCTCTTCGGCAATCCCCGCTCCGGCACGCCCGTCATCTCGCCGCGCACCAGCAGCACTTCAATCAAACGCTTTGTCTTCGAAGCCATGGGTTGTCTCCTTGTGGTTGTCGGGATTGTGGGGTCGCTTCGCTAGCGCTGCTTCCAGAAGAGGCGGCAGCCGATCGCGAAGAAGATGAGGTCGGGCAGCACGGCGGCGGGGATGGGCGCGATCCAGCCCTTCTTCGCGCAGATCATGCCGGCGATGGTGAGCCCGTAGAACGCGAAGAACATGCCGAGCGCGCCCACGATGCCGCGGAAGACGCTCTGGCGTCCGCTCGCAATGCCGGCGGGAATCGCGAAGAGCGTGATCACGAGGCACGCCAGCGGCGCGACGATCTGCGCCCAGAGGTCGTAGACGAGCCCTCGCCGCGTCTCCGGCGTGAGCGCGGGATGCATCCTCAGGTAGTGCAGACGCTCCGCCACCGAGCAGAACTCGGGGTCGCGGTTCTGCAGCAGGAAGTCGCGCGGCTTCTCGTCGAACTCGCTGAACGGCCGCAGCGTGAGCTTGTCGAGCTCGGGCGTGGGCGACGCCATCTCCTCGCCCAGCTCCGTGTAGTAGGTGATCTCGGGGTTCATGAGGAACCAGAGACCGTCGAGGTATTCCGCGCGCGGCGAGACGATCGTCATCCGCCGTCCGCCGCCGGGATAGTTCACGGAAATGGCGACGTTCTCGAGGATGCTCGCCTCCTCGTTCACAAGCAGGCCGATGCGCCACGTGCGGCTCTTCGCCGCGTTGTGGAACACGACGTCGTCCGCCTTCTCCATGTCGTCCTCGCGGAAGCGGTTGGCCTTGTAGACCTTCGCCCACTGGCCGTGGCGCGGCACGTAGACTTCGTTCACCCAGCCCACGAAGAGGGCCATGAGCGTGGCCACGGCAAGCAGCGGCTTCACGATCGTGAAGAAGCCGATGCCGTTGGCGCGCATGGCCACGATCTCGGAGTGGCGGCAGAAGTTCCACATCGTGTAGAGCGTGGCGAGCATGAGGCACGCCGGCGCCATCCACTCGAAGTAGGGCGCCAGATAGCCCGCGAGATAGGCACATGCCTTGCCGAACCCGGGCTTCGCCGCGAGCAGCCGGCTGAACGAGCCGAACAGCTCGAAGAGCAGGTAGATCGAGACGAACCCCGTGAGGCAGTAGAACAACGGCACGCAGAATTCGCGCAGCACGTAGCGGGTGAGGATCTTCATGGGCTCCTAGCGCGCGAGCCAGCCGCCATCGCAGGCGTACATGAAGCCGGTCACGTAGTCGCTCGCCGGCGAGGCGAGAAACACGCAGAGGCCCTTGAGATCGTCCGGCGTGCCCCAGCGGCCCGCGGGAATGCGGTCGAGGATCGCCTTGCTGCGCTTCTTGTCCGCCCGGATCGGCGCGGTGTTCGCCGTGGCGATGTAGCCGGGCGCGATCGCGTTCACGCAAATGCCGTGCGGACTGAGCTCGTTGGCCATGAGCATCGTGAGCGACTTGATGCCGCCCTTCGCCGCCGCGTAGCCGGGGATGAGGATGCCGCCCTGGTAGGAGAGCATCGAGCCGATGTTGATGATCTTGCCGCCGTGGCCCTGCGCGACCATCTGCTTCGCCACCGCCTGCGAGAGGAAGAACGGCGTGGAGAGGTTGATCGCGATCACGTCGTTCCAGTTCTTCGCGCTGTGCTCGAGGAACGGCTCGCGGCGGATGATGCCCGCGTTGTTCACGAGGATGTCCACGCGGCCGAGTTTCTTCACAACCTCCGCCACGATCTTCGGCGCGGCCTTCTCGCCCTTGGCGAGGTCGGCCTTGATCGCGATCGCCCGGCGCCCCAGCGCCTTGACCGCCGCCATCGTCTCGTCCATGGCGATCACGTCGACGATCGCGATGTCCGCGCCCGCCTCCGCGAGACCGAGCGCGTAGGCCTGGCCAATGCCGCGCCCCGCGCCCGTGACGATCGCCACCTTGCCGTCCAGTTTGAATTGATCGAGTACCATTTTGAATGTCCTTTCGTGTTGTGTGTGATGTGGTGTGATACCGCGCTACTTGAGCGCCTCGACGGCGATGCCGTCCATGTCGTCGAATTCCTGGTTTTCTCCGCCCATGGCCCAGCAGAAGGTGTAGGCCTTCGTGCCCACGCCGGAGTGGATGGACCACATGGGCGAAATCACCACGTCGTGGTCGTGCACGGCGAGATGGCGCGTCTCGTCGCCCGGGCCCATGAAGTGGAACACGCACTGGCCGGGCTCGATGCCGAAGTACATGTAGATTTCCGTGCGGCGCTCGTGCGTGTGCGCGGGCATCGTGTTCCAGTTGCTGCCGGGCTCGAGCTCCGTGTAGCCCATCACGAGCTGGCAGCTGTCGCAGCGGCCGGGCAGGATGAACTGGTGGATCGTGCGCAGGTTGCAGTCCTCCTTCGCGCCGCAGCGGCGATGGTTCGCATCCTCGAAGCGGATGAGCTTCGTGGGATACGCCGTGTGCGCGGGATAGCTCACGAGGTAGAAGAGCGCCGGCGTGGCGGCGTCCGCGCTCGCGAACGTGACCTCCTTCGTGCCGCGCCCCACGTAGAGGACTTCGCGCGGCCCCACGGCGTAGGCCGTGCCGTCGCACGTCACCGTGCCCGCGCCGCCGATGTTCAGCACGCCGAGCTCGCGCCGCGCGCAGAAGAAGTCGCTTGCGAGCTCCTTGCCCGCCGGCAGCGCCAGCGGCGTCGCGCCCGGCGCCGCGAAGCCCGCGATGCCGCGCTCGACCTCGCAGTACATGAGGTTGACCTTGCCGGGTTCGCACAGCGTCGTGTTCAGAAACGCGGCGCGCAGCTCTTCCGTCGTCATGCGCCGGTATTCGTTCCGGCCAACGGTGTATCGTACGTCCATGATGTGTCTTCTCCTGTGAAAATCGTTTGTTGTTAGTATACCACTTTTCGGCACTCGGCCGACATGAAAAATGATAAGATAGAGCACCGTCTCTCGCAGGGACGACGCATAAAATGACTCCACCCTCGCTCG
>CAVGKN010000138.1:0-3942 GCA_963629855.1 Lachnospiraceae bacterium | reverse complement strand
GTTTAGTGCTGAGTGCCTCGTGCTGAGTGCCTCGTGCTGAGTGCCTAGTGCCTAGTGCTTAGTGCTTAGTGCGGAAAGGCGATTCTCACGAGTTTACTCCTACACGAGGCACGAGGCACTAGGCACTAGGCACTAGGCACTTAGAAAAATGAGAGTAAGGATCGGCATCATCGGAGTCCTGATTGCGCTGGCGCTGCTGCTGTTGGCGGGGGCACACGCGTGGTGGCTCGTCGCGGGGCCGCAGGATCCTCGCTTCGTCCGCTTTCTGCGCCGCCACGCGCGCCGTGCAAACGCGGAGGCGATTCTGCCGCCGCGCGGCACGGCCGTGGATCGGCGGGGCCGGCCGCTCGCCGTCGCCGGCTCCACGTTCCAGCTCGTGCTCGACGACCTCGCCCTTACTGCGCACGGCGGTCCCGTGCCGCTCACGCTCGACGCGCGCCTGCAGACCGTCGCCGAGACCGCGCTGAAGAACCGGCGCGGCGCCGTCGTCGCGCTCGAGCCCGCCACGGGCCGTCTCCGCGCGCTCGTCTCCACGCCGCGCGACGACGCCCTCAACCGCGCGCTCAACGGCCTCTATCCGCCCGGCTCCACGTTCAAGATCTTCATCGCCGCCGCCGCGCTCGGCGCCGGACTCGACCCGCTCTTCGACTGTCCCGCCGCCGGCTACCGCAGCGCGCGCAACACGCCCGCGATCCGCGACGTGGAGGCGCGTCAGCGGGCGCGGCGCGGCAAACCGTGGCGCGGCTTCGGCCGCCTTGGCCTCGACGCCGCCTTCGCCCATTCCTCCAACACCTACTTCGCGCAGCTCGGCGTGGCGCTGGGTCCGGCGGCCTTCGCGCGTGCGGTCGCGGCGGCGCGCTTGCGCGATCCCGTGGTCGTGCTGCCGGCAGCGAGCGTCGCGCTGGAATCCGCCGCAGGCGGCGTGCCGGAAGGTCTGCGCGCGCCGGAGCTCGCGCCCGTCGCGATCGGCCAGGGTGCCCTGCAGCTCACGCCGCTCGCGGTCGCGCTCTTCACGGCGGCGATCGCGAACGACGGCGTGAGCGTGGCCCCCACGCTCGACCCGGCCGCGCGTCCCGCCCTGCGCGCGCAGCCGTTCACCTACGCGGCGGCCGCCCGCGTGAAGACGATGATGCGCGCGGCCGTTCAGCGCGGCACGGGGCGCGCGTGCGACCTGCCCGGACTCGACGTGTGCGGCAAGACGGGCACCGCAGAAACGGGCCGCGGCGGACGCGACCACGCGTGGTTCACGTGCTTCGCGCCCGCCGCCGCGCCGCGCCTCGTCGTCACCGTGCTCGTGGAGGAAGGCGGCTTCGGCGCCGAGGCCGCCTTGCCCGTGGCGCGCGCCGTGCTGCTCGCCGCAAAGGAGGAGGGCTTCTTCGAATGAGCGCGCGTGGACTGCTGATCGCCGCCGTGGGCGCGCTTACCCTTGGCGGGCTTGTGCTGCAGGCGCGCCTTGCGGAGGCCACGCCCGGCCTCGCGCTCTGGACGCCGCTGCTGCTGGGGCTCGTCGCGGCGCTCGGCGCGGCCTGCGCGGGCCGACGCGCCGAACGCCTGCTCCGCGGCGCGGGGCCGTGGTTCTTCTGGGGCGTGGCGTGCGCGCTGCTTGCGCTGTTGCTCGTTCTAGGGCGGCGCTATCGCGGCGGTCTCTACCTGCCCGGCCGCATCAACCCCTCCGAACTCGTCAAGCTCTGCATGGTCTTCTCCCTCGCCGGGCTCCTGCCGCGAAGCCGGAGCGCGGCCTTCGCGATGCTCGGCAGCGTGTGCGCGCTCGTGGCGGCGGCGGGCGACTTCGGGCTGCTCGCCCAGCTCGTCCTCACGGCGACGGCGATGCTGCTGGCGGCCTCGTGGGTCTGGGGACTGCTCGCGTGCGCCGCGGTGGGCGCGGGCTTCGCGGCGGCGGCGGTACATCCCTTCGGGCATCTTGCCACGCGCTTTGCGGTGTGGCGCGACCCGCTTGCGGACACGACGGGCGCGGGCTGGCAGACGCTGCAGGGCCTGGCGGCCGTGGCGAGCGGCGGCGTGGGCGGCGTGGGCTTCGGGTTCGGCGACGCGCAGGCCGTGCCGATCGCGTCGAGCGATTTCGTCTACGCCGTGCTGGCGGAGGATCTCGGGCTCGTGGGTGGCGCGGGCGCGCTCGCGCTCTGGGGCGTGGTGTTCGCGTGCGGCCTCGTCGCGGCGGAACGGCGCGCGGCCGAGGGGGCGCGCGGCGAGGCCCTGCTCGCCATCGGCATCGTCGCGAGCCTCGCGGTGCAGGTGATCCTCAACGTGGCGGGCGTGCTCAACGCGCTGCCAATGACGGGCATCACGCTGCCGCTCCTCTCGCATGGCGGCAGCTCCCTCGCCGTCACGCTTGCCCTCTGCGGTCTTCTCTGCGGCGAACTCGCGCCGCGCGCGACCTCCGCGCAAAGGTAGAAAAAGTGCCTCCGGGCGGAGGTGGGAGGAACCGACCCGGAGGCGTACCGCATTTTCCTGTTCTTGGGCGCGGCAGAACCCTCAATGAAACGGTGTTCGAACCGTTTGCAGGATGGGTGTTTTGTGTGTCTGTGCCAAATAGTATAACAACGAAATGTTAGCCCAATATGAGGATTTGACGCACAAATCACTTTTCCAGCACGAGGGAAAGCCCCATGTCGAAGAACTGGGCGCCGGCGGTCTGCGAAACCTTGACGGCGAGCACGTTGTCGCCCTGCCGCACGGCCTTCTTAAACGCCGGAAGGCTCGCAAGGTACGCTGCGTAGTCGGTCGTGTAACCCGTGGCCGTGAAGATCTTCTGGCCATTGAGATAGACTTCGGCGTCCTCGTCGTGGAAGATGTCGAGCTGAACATCCACGAGATTCGCCGGCAGCGCGTCGCACGTGAAGTGGCGGCGCAGCCAGAGATCCTTCGTCGTCCACGGCGTGGAGATCTGCACGGACGGATCGATGCCGTTGCCGCCGAAGCCGCCTGCGGAACGCGCCCAGGCCGCATCATTGAAGCCGGGCTGCATCCAGTCCGCCGCCGGCGCGGCAATCGTGTACGCCCAGGCGCGCGCGTCCGGATCGCTCTTCGGGAAGAGCGTGCGCATGACGGTGGGCCGCATGCCGCGCGCCGCCGCCTCCCTCACCGTGGCATGCACCTTGGCGATCGCGGCGGGGTCGAACTTCACCACGCGACGGTCGTAGGTGATGAGGCCGTTGATTTCGCCTTCCACGTCCGTCGTCTGCGTGTAAACGCAGCCTGCGAGACCGCGCGTGGCGAGACGCGCCACGTGTTCCATCAGGACGAGGAACTTCTGCTGCACGGCCGCACGATCCTTGTCGTTGCCCGTGCCGCGGTAGCCCCAGGCGTTCTTCGTCCAGAGGTGACTATCCAAGCGGCAGCCGATGCCGCCGAATTCGCCGAGGAAGCTCGCGCGACGCGGGTTGACGGCGAACATGGCCGGACGCACGCCGTAGTCGTGCTTGTCCACGGCATGGGCCGCCTCTTCCTCGCCGAGCGGCAGGTGGTTGTTCACCGTGCGACGATTCCTCGCGTTTCTCCAGTCGCCGCCTTCATAGTCATGCCAGCCCGAAGGCCCGTCCACGAGGCGCGTGGGGTCGTAGCGCTGCGTCCACATGAGCGTGGCGTGCGTGAGGAACGCGCCCGGCTGGCCCCAGCCCTCGTTGTAGGGAATCCACATCACGATGGACGGCGTCTTCTGCAGATGATCCATCATTTCCTTGAGCTCACGGCGATAGAAGCCGTAGCGCGCCTCGAGGTCACCGTTGCCGCTGGGCATATCCTGCAGCACGATCATGCCAAGCTTGTCGCAGAGGTAGTAGTAGCGGCGCGGCTCGACCTTGATGTGCTTGCGCATCGAATCATAGCCCATCTTCTTAAGCATCTCGATGTCGTAGGCCATCGCCTCGTCGCTCGGCGGCGTGAGGAGGCCGTCCGGCCACCAGCCCTGGTCGAGCGTCGCGA
>CAVGKN010000137.1:0-4005 GCA_963629855.1 Lachnospiraceae bacterium | reverse complement strand
GAGCGTGTCGGTCTTGACGAGGTTCGCAACCTTCATCGTGGCGTCGCCACCGCCCACCGTGACCCACGGCACCGCGATCAGCGTTTCCTTGGCCGTGCTCGGCACGTTCATGAGGCCGCAGACGTTGCTGCCCGTGACATCGGCGACGTCACTGCCGTTCGCCGCCGCAAAGGCCACTGCGCCCATCAGCGCACAACCCAGAGTCAAACGGAATTTCATTGTTCAGATTCCTTTCCGCGTTTCGCTCACTTCTTGATGCCGCCCCGCACCTGGAAGAAGGCCGAGTCGGACGTCTTCTCCACGTCCACCACGCCATCCGCCGGCACATCGGCGATCTTTTCCGAGACGTTCTTCAGATTCGTCCCCTTCACGACCCAATAGTCCGCCACCGGCGACATGCCCGTGACGGTGAGACGGATCGTCGCCGCCTTGACCTCAATGGCCACGACCGGCTTGGCGACTTCCACGTACGCCGTCGCCGTGCCGCCCACGGCCTGCGCCGCGGACGCCGAAGCGATCGCGCCCGTCGTCGTCTTCACGCCGTCCACCGCCGAGGCGTAGCTCTTCACGTAGTCAAGCGCGCCCGTCTCCTTGTTCAGGCCCACCACCGTCGCGCCATTGACCGTACGGCGCGTGTCGAGCAGATAGACGCCGTACTGGCCGTCCGCCAAAGCCTTCGCCTCGTCGGCGTCGATCTGGTAGACCATGTCCGGGCAGCGCCCGTCCTTCGCCGCAGCCGCCACGAGCACCACACGGTCGTTCGGATCCACCGCCGTGCCGTCGGCCTTCACGCCTTCGAACACGCCGTCGGCGGACCACACGAGCGCGTAGCACTCGCCGTCCTTCACCGTGGTGCCGTCCAGATACGTATCAGGACCCGGCGTCGAAAACGCAATCAACGTGTCGTTCACGGCCGCCCACGAAGCCAGAGCCAGCCCCGCAACGCCCAAAGTCATCGTCAGTTTCTTCATGTTCGGATTCCTTTCGTACCGTGCGCTTACTCGGCCACGTTCTTGAGCTGATAGTAGATCTTCGTCACGCCGGAGGCCGCCGGCGTCACCGAGAGCTCCACCGAGGTCTGACCGCTCGTGAGAACCTGCGTCTGATCCAGATTGTTCGCAGCCGAACCGTAGACGATCACGTTCTTGCGGCCCGAAGGCGGCGTCATCGCCGGAATGGTGAGCGTGGCCTTGACCGCGTTCGCATCGCCCGCCATCGACATCGCCGTGATCTTGTACGTCTTGCCGTCGGCAACCGCAAGACCCGTCTTGTACTTGTCCGCCACGGTCATGCCCGAATTGTCCAGCGCATTGCCGGTCGCCTGGGTGCGCGTGATGCCCTGCTGCTCGATCCAGCTGTTCGGCACGCCGCTCGTGGTGTCCTCCGCATCCGCGAGAACCGGCAGAGCCTCCGTCACCGTCTCGTTGCTCTTCACCACGACCTCGTCGATCGCCGTGGTGCCGCACACCTTCATGCCCGAAAACTTGTTGCCCGTGGCGTTGAGCGTGTACCACGACCCGTTGTCGCCCACCTTGGCGGAGGTGAAGTAGCCATTCTCCGTCATGAGCGGTTCACCGTCAAGGCGCACCTGACAGGTGCCGTTCGCATAGTCAAACGTAAAGCTCACGCGATGCCACGAACCCTCCTCGTAGGTCGTCGTGCCAAGCGCGTACCAGCCCGTCGTTCCGGACTTGTTCTTGCAGTAGACCTTGAGCGTGCCATCGTTCTCCACGCCCACGGCAATCTGAATGTCGGTGGCCGACTCATTGGACGGAATCGCCAGCGCATTCTCCGGGCGGGCGATCTGGATCATCATGTCGACCGTCGCCGGCTTCGACTCCTCCGTCGCCGCCGCGCACGCCACGTAGCCGTCAACGGAAAGATACAGTTTGTCCGTCGCGTCGTTGATCGGCCGCCCCACGCTCGCCGCGTACGAGTAGCCGGTCGCATTCGGCTGGTTCGTAACGGAGCCGTAGCCCGTCCACGTGCCGGCCTTGTCACCGGTGAGAGATGTTACAGCCTCAACCACTTCCGCGAACGGCTGTTGGACAACGACATTCTCCGCCCCGAGCGCCGCTCCCGCGGCACACAGGCAGAGACCTGCCAGCTGATGCATCTTCAAACTCATTCAGAACTCCTTCCTGTACATTCGTGCGCGGCCTACACTTTTCAGCCACGCCGCTAGTGTATCACATTCTCGTTTCGTGCGCAAGGGGTAGAAAAAAATAATTTTTCACGTCGGCCGCACGCGGCGCGTGGGCGTGGCGTGGGCGGGATCCTCCGGCCAGTAGTGCTTGGGATAGCGGCCGCGCATCTCCTTGCGCACAAGCGCGTAGGACGACTGCCAGAAGCCGGCGAGATCCTTCGTGACCTGCACCGGCCGCTGCGCCGGCGAGAGCAAATGCATCACCACGGGCACGCGCCCGCCCGCGAGACGCGGCGTCTCGCCCATGCCGAAGCACTCCTGCAGGCGCACCGCCACAAAGGGCTCCGCCTCCTCGTAGTGGATCGTCATCATCGACCCGGTGGGCACTTCCATCTTCATGGGCGCAAGGCGGTCGAGTTCGCGCCGGTCGTGGCCGGCCTCCATCAGCGCCACGTCGAACACCGCCGCGAGGTCGAGCCGCACGAGATGGGTCCAGCGGCTCATTCCCGTGGTGAAGCCCGCGAACCAGTCCTCGAGATGCGCCGCAAGCGCGGCGTCGGAGACGTCGGGCCACGTGTCGCCGAGCGCGCGGTGCAGAAAGCCGATGCGCGCCTGCAGCTGGCGCAAGCCCGGCGTCCAGCACGGCAGATTCGCCACGCCCTTCTGGCGGATGCCCGCGAAGAGCGCGCGCTGCACGGCCTCCGCGTCGGGCTTGGGTTGGCCGCCTTCGGCGAGCGTCATGCGGCCGAGCCGGCGCACGCGCACGGCGCGCACGGCCTCCGCGCGGCGGTCCCATTCGGTCACGGTCTCCTCGACGATGCGGTCCGCGAAAATCGTCTCGATGGCCTCTTCGGTGATCGCGGCGGCGAGATGCACCTTCGCGTCGCCGCCGCGGTCATCGAGCGCGCAGAGCACGAGGAACGGCGCCGCCGCCAGCACCTCCGTGCGCGCGAGGCACGCGCCGCGGCCGCCCGTGAGCTGGAACGTGCCGTCGCCGCGGTTGCGCGCGATGCGGTCGGGGAAGGCGTAGGCGAGCACGTCGGGCTCCGGCGGCCGCGTGTCGCGCGCCCAGCCCCAGCGGCGCGCGAGCTCGAGCATGCGCGGCGTGGGACGCACGCGCGCGATGTCCGTCTCGCGCGTCTTCACGCCCTCCTCGAGGATCGCGGCCCAGTAGGCGGCGCCGCGGTCGACGAGCATCATGTTCGCGAGGCGCGGATGCGCGGCGATCTGCGCCATGCGCCGCCCGCGCGCCGTGAGGCGGTTGTCACCGTCGAGTGCGCCGAGCAGGCGAAGCAGCGCGCGCGCCCGCTCCCAGTTGGCCTCCGGCGGCGGCGTGAGCCACGGCAGGCCGTCCACCGCCGTGGTGCCCCACGTGGCGGCGGTGAGCACGGTGGGCGCGAGGTCGGCGTCGAGGATCTCGGGACGCATCGCCGGCTGCAGCAGCCGATCCTGCGCCTCCGTCCAGAGCCGCAGGCACGTGCCGGCCTGCACGCGCCCCGCGCGGCCGCGGCGCTGGTCGGCGCGGTCGCGCGTGAGGCGCAGCGTCTCGAGCCGGCTCATGCCGGAGCTCGGCGAAAAGCGGCTCACGCGCATGAGGCCGGAGTCGATCACCGTCGTCACGCCCTCGATCGTGAGCGACGTCTCCGCGATGGACGTGGCGAGCACGACCTTGCGTTCGCCCGGCGTCGTCCGGATCGCGAGATCCTGCTCCTCGCGCGGCAGCGCGCCGTAGAGCGGCCGCACCACGGCGCCGAGCGGCCCCGCGTCGCGCAGTTCCTCCTGGCAGCGGCGGATCTCCCCTTCGCCCGGCAGGAAGCACAGCACGTCGCCGCCCGGCGCGGCGAGCGCGCGCTTCACCG
>CAVGKN010000136.1:1551-4008 GCA_963629855.1 Lachnospiraceae bacterium | reverse complement strand
ACTACGAAGACCAGAAGAAGGCCGAGATGGACCGCTTCTACGGCGCGAAGTCCGCCAATGGCTGGGGCTCGCAGATCCGATCGTACGTGTTCTGTCCCTACACGATGGTGAAGGATCTGCGCACGGAGGTGGAGACCTCCGACGTCAACGCGGTGATGGACGGCCATCTGCAGCCCTTCATCGAGGCGTGGCTGCAGCAGCAGGCGGCCAAGGGGAAGTAGGCGCACGATGAATCTTCTCGCAATCGACCGGTCCACCGATACGCAGAGCGTAGCCGTGGCGAAGGACGGCAAGATCGTCGGCCGCGTGTTCGCGGGTCTGGACGCGCGCAGCGCCGCCTGGCCGCTCAAGGTGCGCGAGTTCCTCGCGGCGAACGGCCTGGGCGTGGGCGATCTCGACCAGGTGCTCGTGGGCCAGGGCCCGGGCTCGTTCGCGGGCATCCGCGCGGCGCTCGCCTTCGCGCAGGGGCTCGCGCTTGGCAACGCGGCGCAGGGCCGCGCCACGACCGTGACGGGGCTGCCCTCCACCTACGCCCTCACGCGCGCGGGCGCGCACACCGCCGTGGTCGGCGACGCCCGGCGCGAACGCTTCTGGGTGGCGCTCTACGACGGCGAGACGTGCACGCGCGACTTCGCGCTCGTGACGAAGGACGCGCTCGCAAGCGCCGTGCCCGACCACACCGCCGTGGTCACGCCGGACGGCGCGCGCATCGAACCGCTTCTGCAGGCCGTGTTCGGGCCCCACTACAAGGGCTCGCTCGTGCCGCTTGCCCAGCGCCTCGCCGAAGTCGCGCTCGCGCATCCGGATCTGCCGCGCCCGGAACCGCTGCCGCTCTATCTGCAGCCCGCCGTGAGGTAACGCCATGGCCACCCTTCCCGACGACATCCTGCGCGACTACTTCGCGCTGCTGCGCTTCGAGACCGTGGGCGCCGATCCCCTGAAGCTGCGCGACTGCCTGTGCTGCGCCACGTGGATCCAGAGGTGGCTCGCGCCGCTCGGCTTCACGACCGAGCTCCTGCAGGCGCCGGGGCTGCTCGGCACGCCGCCCATCGTCTTCGCCGAACGCCCGGGCGACGACGGCGCCCCCACCGTGCTCTTCTACGGCCACTACGACGTGCAGCCCGCCGACCCGCTCGACGAGTGGACCACGCCGCCCTTCGAGCCCACGCTCAAGGACGACGGCCGCGTCTACTGCCGCGGCGCCCAGGACGACAAGGGCCAGTGGTTCGCCAGCCTCTGCGGCATACGCGACTTCCTCAACGGACGGCTGACGCCGCCCGCACAGGACGCCGCCGGTAAGGCGGGCGCCCCGCGCCCGCCGTGCCCCACGCTCAAGATCGTCCTCGAAGGCCAGGAGGAGAGCGGCTCGACCGCGCTCGCGAAGCTCGCCCCCACGATCGCGGCGCGGCTGCGCGCGGACGTGCTGCTCGTGTGCGACACCTCCGCGGCCGCCGACCTGCGCCCGGCCATCGTGGCGGGGCTGCGCGGCGTGAGCCACTTCACCGTGCGCCTGGAAGCGGCCAGCCACGATCTCCACTCGGGCGAGTATGGCGGCATCGCGCCCAATCCCGCCCAGGGCATCGCCGAGCTGCTCGCCTCGCTGCACAATCCCGACGGCTCGATCGCCGTGCGCGGCTTCTGCGACGGCGTGGAACCGCCCACGGACGAAGAACGCGCCGCCGCCGAGGCCGCCGCGCTCTCCGACGCCGGCTACGAGGCCGTGATGGGCTGCCCGCCCGTGGGCGGCGAAGCGGGGCTCACGCCGACGGAACGCAATTCCTTCCGGCCGACCATCGAGGTCAACGGCGTCCACTCCGGCTATGGCGGTCCGGGCTCGAAGACGGTCATTCCGGCGGCCGCGCTCGCGAAGCTCTCGATGCGCCTCGTGCCGGGCCAGAACCCCGACGCCGCGCTCGCGTGCGTGGAGCGCCATCTGCGCCAGCACACGCCGCGCGGCATGCGCCTCTTCGTGGAGGACGTCACGGGCGAAGCGGCCGGCTTCCGTCTGCCGCTCGCCTCGCCGGTCTTCCGCCTTGCGGCGCACGTGCTGGGCGAGATGGACGCGCGCGGCCCCGTGTACCAGTGGGACGGCGCGTCGATCCCCGTGGTCTCCACGCTGCGCGCGTGCAGCGGCGCCGCGCCCCTCCTCGTCGGCTGGGGCCAGCCGCAGGATCGCATCCACGCGCCCAACGAGTCGTTCGGGCTCGACCAGTTCGCCCGCGCCCGCGAATGGTGCGCAAAGATTCTGGCGAATCTTTGAACGTTAAAGATTAACCCCATTACAATTCGCGCGAGAGGTAGCGCATCGGAATGGACTCCCCCGAGACGGTGATCCCGACCAACATCCCGCTCCTTTCCACGAGGCCGTCCGCTACGCCCCGCCTGTGCGAAGAATCAGGGGATTTGTAATCCGTGAAAATCATCACGCGATCTTCTCGACCTTGCCGTCGACGAACT
>CAVGKN010000136.1:0-1541 GCA_963629855.1 Lachnospiraceae bacterium | reverse complement strand
CTGCTCTCGCCATAAGGGACTGAATGGGACAAAAAAATGCGTCGGCCGAACAATTTTGTAATGGGTTACTCAAGTTCGCGCGCGAACTTGAGTAACCCATTACACAATTTTCACTCCGCGCCTTGACGCGCGGCGCGGGGATTTGGTATCATACGCGGCATCCCGAAAGGAACACCAGAATGTTGAAGGTTAAAAGTTAGTTGATAGGAGAAAAGATGGACAAGGCGGAAAAGGCGGTTGAATTGTTCAAGAGCGGGATGTGCTGCTCACAGGCGGCGTTCTGCGTGTTTGCGGAAGAGGCGGGGCTCGACCCCGTGCTCGCGCAGAAGCTCAGCGCGGGGCTGGGTGGCGGCGTGGGGCGCATGCGCGAAGTGTGCGGCGCCGTGACGGGCGCCACGCTCGCGCTCGGGCTCAAGTATGGGCCCGACAAGGCGGCGGTGTACCCGCACGTGCAGGAACTGTGCGCGCGCTTCAAGGCGGAATGCGGCTCGATCGTGTGCCGCGAGCTGCTGCAGGGCACGGGCGCCACGCAGGGCGGCGCCCCGGAGGTGCGCACGGAAGCCTACTACCGCAAACGTCCGTGCGCCGAGATGGTGCGTCTCGCCGTGCAGCTCGCCGAAGAGTGCTAGCGCCATGACGGACGCGCGGACGATCAAGGGCGCGCTGTGCCTCGTCGCCTCCGCCTTCGGCTTCGCCGTGATGGGCCTCTGCGTGCGCCTCACGGACGACTATGGCGGACCCGTCTCCGCCTTCCAGAAGAGCTTCTTCCGCAACCTCGTGGCGTTTGTGATCGCCGTGGCGATGTTTGCGAAGGTACGCGGCCGCGTCTCGTACGGCACGGGTCCGGCATTCAAGCGCTGGGGCGTGCTCTTTCTGCGCGCGGCGATCGGCACGGCGGGAATCTTCGGCAACTTCTACGCGCTTGGGAAGATCCACCTCGGCGACGCGATGCTGCTCAACAAGCTCGCGCCGTTCTACACGGTGCTCTTCAGCTGGCTCTTCATCAAGGAACGCCTTACGCTGCGGCAAGGGCTCTGCCTCGCGGGCGCGTTCGTGGGCGCGATGCTCGTGGTGAAGCCGGGCTGCGGCGTGATGCCGGCGCTTCCCGCCCTGGCGGGGCTCGCGGGCGGCGTGTGCGCGGGCGCGGCTTATGCGTGCGTGCGCGAGCTCGGCATCCTCGGCATGAGCGGCCCCTTCATCGTGCTCTTCTTCTCGGGCTTCTCGTGCCTCGCCTCGCTGCCGTTCCTGATCTTCGACTACCACCCCATGACGCTCGCGCAGGTGGGCATCCTCGCCGGTGCGGGCGCGGGTGCGGCGCTCGGCCAGTTCGGCGTCACCGCCGCCTACCGCCTCGCCGAGCCGCGCCGCATCGCCGTCTTCGACTACACGAACATCCTCTTCTCGTCCCTCTTCGGCTACCTCGCCTTCGGCCAGGTGCCCGACGGATTCAGCTGGGCGGGCTTCGCGATCATCGTCGCGATGGCCCTGTACGGCCGACGCATTAAAAGACTCTGCTCTCGCCATAAGGGACTGAATGGAAC
>CAVGKN010000135.1:0-4025 GCA_963629855.1 Lachnospiraceae bacterium | reverse complement strand
CACGGAGACCGTGCCCTTTGCGACGGTGCGCCTCTTCGGCGGCACGTCGACGAGCACGGTGAACTGGGCGGTGACGGGCGACGTCACGGCGGGCAGCCGCGTGGTGCGCCGCGCCGACGGCCTCTACCTCCTCCGCGACGGCGGGACTGTCATTTTCCTGCGATAGTGCTATACTATTCTCCATGCACATTGCAGTACTTGGAGATGGCGGGTGGGGCACGGCGAACGCGCTCCTTCTCGCAGGCTATGGACACGACGTCACGCTCTGGGGCGCGTTCCCGGACTACATCGAGCAGATGAAGCGCACGCGGCGCAACGACACGTTCCTCAAGGGCGTGCCGCTGCCTGACGCCCTGCGCCTCACGGCCGACCGCGCCGAAGCCGTGACAGGGGCGGACGTGGTCGTGCTCGCCTCGCCCTCGAAGTACTTCACTTCCGTGGTTGGCTCGTTCAAGGGGCTGATCACGCCGGACCAGCTCGTGGTCTCGATCACGAAGGGGCTCTGCGAGAAGACGAATCGCCGCATGACCGACCTGGGCGAGGAGATTCTCGGCACGGGTCCGATCGTGGCGCTCGCCGGGCCCACGCACGCCGAGGAAGTCGCGCGCGGCATCCCCACGGCTATCGTGGCCGCATGCATCGACCCGGCGCGCGCGCACCGCGTGCAGGAGATCTGGTCGGGCCCGCGCTTCCGCGTCTATACGTCGGCCGACCCCGTGGGCGTGGAGATCGGCGGCGCCGTGAAGAACGTGCTCGCGATCGCCGTGGGCTGTTCGGACGGCATGGGCTACGGCGACAACACGCGCGCGGCCCTGATCACGCGCGGCCTCGTGGAGATGAAGCGCTTCGTGCTCGCCTACGGCGGCCGGCCGGAGACGCTCTCCGGGCTCGCGGGCATCGGCGACCTCATCGTGACGTGCACGTCCGTGCACTCGCGCAACCATTCCGTGGGCGAGCGCCTGGGGAAGGGCGAGAAGATCGCCGACATTCTCGGCTCGATGAAGATGGTGGCGGAAGGCGTGTGGAACTCGAAGGTCGTGCACGAGATCGCGCAGCGCCTGCACGTGGAGATGCCGATCTGCGAGCTCGTCTACGCACTCTGCCACGAAGGTTTCGACGCGCGTCAGGCCTGCGACGCCATGATGTCCCGCGCCCTCAAGGCCGAGTGAGCGCCAGAAGACGGCCGTATCGCAGATTTGAGGACGACACATGCAAATCACAACTCGACTGATTTTCGCCGGAATGGGATGTGCACTCGCGTATGCCGCCGCCGCCGCCACGCTTGCCCCGGCGGACAACGCCGCGTCCACGGGGCGCTCCGCGTCGGATAACGTGCCGACTGCGCCTGCGAAGTACCGGCGGCCGAAGGACTGGAAGCCGACGCCGCCGTTCCCGCAGACGCTGCCGGAGATTGCCCGCGCCCACTCGGCGGAGACGATCGCGCGTGCCCGGGCGCAGGTGGCGAAGGTCGAGGCCGTCAACCGCGCCGGAAAGTATGCCGCGACGGGGGCCGGCATCGACCGCCACGCCTGTCCAGAGTGGTTCATCGACGCGAAGCTCGGCATGTTCATCGACTGGGGCCCGTGGTCGATCGCGTCCTATTCGCCGTATGTGAAGGGGGCCCGGCTCTATCCGGACTGGTACGAATACAAGTGCCGCCCCGAATACAAGTCGGCGAACGGCGTGGCGGCGTATCACCGCAAGAACTGGGGCGACGACTTCAAGTCCGACCACTTCATCGGGCTCTTTCGCGGCGAGCGCTTCGATGCGTCGAAGATGATGAAGGTCTTTCGCCGGTGCGGCGCGAAATACGTCGTGCCGTTTCTCAAACACCATTCGGGCTTCGCGCTCTGGGATGATCCGTTCTCCTTCCGCGATTCGGTGGACGGCCCGGCGAAGCGCGACTTCACGCGCGAGATGGTGGATGCGGCGCACGCCGAGGGCTTGAAGTTCGGCGTCTACAACTCGCAGGCGGACGAGTGGGAGTATCCGATCCTGCAGAACGACGGTTCAATCAAGATGAAACTCTGGGGCGGGAAAATCGTCGACTATACGCCGGAGATGGAAGGCCGGGCGTCCGGCAAGATCGCCGTGCGCGACTTCGTGCGCGAGTACATCGTGCCGCAGATGACGGCGTTCATCGACAAGTACGATCCTGATCTGCTCTGGTATGACGCGGACTGGTCGACCCGCGCGTCGGCGAACGGTTCGTTCGACATCTCCGCCTACTTCTACAACCGCGCCGAGGGTCGCAAGGAGGTCTGCTGCAACGACCGCTACGGGCGGCTTGATCCCTCCGAGGAGGCCGCGTTCGCGCGCAAGAGGATCAAGGTCATTGGCTGTCGGACGGTGCGTGGCGACTTCTTCACGGACGAGTGGGGCGACACGGCGGAGAACATCAATCCGAAGACATGGCATCCGTGGGAGTCGTGCTCCGGCATTTCGAAGGCCTACGGCAACCACTGGATGGAGGAACGCGATCCATCGATGGTGATGACGGACAAGGACTTCATCTGCCACTTCACGTCCATTGTCGCGCGTGGCGGAAACCTGCTGCTGCTTGTCAACCTTGACGCGCAGGGCGAGATTCCGAAGGTGCAGGAGGAGCGTCTCCTCTCGATCGGACGCTGGCTTGCGGCGAACGGCGAGGCGATCTACGCGACGCGCATCGTGGCGCCGTTCTCGACGCCGGCGGTCGACTACACGCGGTCGAAGGACGGGAAGACGGTCTACGCCATCGTCAAGAAGCCATCGGCGGAAGTCGCGCTTGGCTGCTCAGTTCCAACGACCGCGCGTGTCACGGCGCTCGGCGAGACGGCCGCGCTGCCGCTGCGCCGCGAATGCGGCACGACGTTCGTGCGCGTTCCTCCACTCCTCGCGCAGGCGAAACTCCCGTTTGTGCTGACGATCCGATAGCCCTTCGAACGCTTATGCATGCAAGACTTTCAATGACGTTTCTCGTAGGCTGTGCCATGCTGTTCGCATTCGGCGCCGCCGTTCCCGCGCCGCCGTGCAGCGAGGTGCCGCTGGCCGATCCCAACATCCTACTCGACGGCGGCGTCTACTACGCCTATGGCACCTACGACCCCGACGGCATTCGCTGCTACACCTCCACGAATCTTACGCACTGGTCCTACTTGGGGCTGGCGCTGCACAAGAAGGACACTTCGGAAAACCGGTTTTTCTGGGCGCCGGAGGTCTATCGGCTCGGACCGGGCAAGTACCTCATGCACTATTCGGCCAACGAGCATCTTTACGCCGCCCTGGCGGAGCGTCCCGCAGGGCCGTTCCGTCAGGTGGGCGGGCCGCTCATGGCCTCCCTCCTCGGCGACAGAGGGTGCATCGACTCGCATCTCGCTCTGGCGCCAGACGGTACGCCCTATCTCTTCTTCGTGCGCTTCAAGGGTGGAAACCACATCTGGCAGGTGCAGCTCGCCAAAGACCGCCTGACGCCCGTTCCCGGCACGCTGCGCCACTGCCTCTCTGCCACGGAACCCTGGGAAACCGTGATGGGGCACATTGCCGAGGGTCCCTTCGTGCTCCGGGTCGGGTCGCGATTCTTCCTCACCTATTCGGCCAACCACTGCCTCAGCCCGGACTATGCGCTGGGGTACGCGCTGAGCGATGATCTCGGTCGCGGCACCTGGAAGAAGTCGCCGCGCAATCCCTTCATGCACAAGTGGGCCGGTCTCACGGGAACGGGACACCACTCGTTCTTCACCGATGCGGAGGGACGGCTGCGCATTGTCTTCCACGCCTACCATCCGGTTAAGAGCCCGAATCTCCGCAGCATGTACATCGGCACGATGATCATCGAGGGCGACACGCTGCGCCTGAAGCCCGATTCCCTGGTTGTTCCCAAGCTCGTTCCTCAAGCCATGTCGCAGCGGATCGCCTCAATGGCCGCGTTGACGCCGGCGAACTAGGCCCACTCGAGGCGGGCGCCGTCGGCGCGGTTCACGCTGCGCGTGTAGTCGACGGCGGGATCGCCGAAGAGCATCGCGTGGAAGGGCGCGCCGCGCGGA
>CAVGKN010000134.1:0-4028 GCA_963629855.1 Lachnospiraceae bacterium | reverse complement strand
GCATTCGGGTTGAGATCCACGGGCGCGAAGGCGAGCTCGCTGATGCGGCCCGTGAGAGCGCCCTTCGGGTTCACGTAGCCCGCGGCTTCGCTCGAGCCCATGGCAATGCCGAGCACGCCCGTGCGCTTCATGGAGATCGCGCCCGCGAGCGCCGTGACGTCGCCGTCGTTGAACACCTCGAACGGGCACTGCCACTCCTCCGCGATGCGGTCGAAGAGACCGCGCGCGACGTCCTTCTTCTCCGGCGCCTTTTCAAGCACGGCGCGGATGAGCGACGCCGGACCGAGCCGCCGCCCCACGAGCGTACCCGCCGTGGAACCACCGATCGCATCCACCTTGCCGCCGAGCGCGGCGGCGGCCTCCTCGAGGCCGGCGCTGAGCTTCGAATAGTGGTATTCGGGATTGGGCTGGTTGCGCGGATCCCACGGGAACTCCTTCGAGAACACGACCTTGCCGCGGCGCAGCGCGGAGATCTTGAAGTCGCTCGCGCCGAGGTCGAAGCCGATGCGGCAGCCGTTCGTGTTGTTCTTCACCACGACTTCGCGCTCGTGCATTTCCGGCATCTTTGCGAGCGGCACGATCTCCACCTTCATGTCGCGGCCGTAGAGATCCTTGAAGAACGCCCAGTCGAACGCGCGCGCGCCCTTCTTCGTGTAGGCGCGGGCGATCGGCTTTACGATCGCGTCCGGCCCGGAGAGGTAGAGCTTCCAGCCGCCCGCGCTCCAGAGCACGAACTTGACGACGCGCTCCACGAGGTGCTTCACGCCCGGCATCATCGCCGGGTGGATGCGCGCGGGCACCGTCATGTCGTAACGATAGACGTTGCCGTCCTCGCGTTCCCACGCGATCGCGATTGTCTGTTCATTGCCGTGGGCGTGCGCCCGCAGGAAGTTGAGAGCCTTGAGCGGGGCCTGGAAACCAGTGTCCGCACCGCATCCGCATGAGCATTTCGACATGATGTTGTCCTTTCCGTGTGAGGTGTTTGATGAAGCGGCCTACTTGCCGCAAATGGTTTTGAGCTGGGGCATCAGCGCCGGCATCCAGATGTTGGCGTAGCCCGCCGCGTTGGGATGCAGACAGTCGGGCATGATCCACTTTGTGTTGCCCTGGGCATCGAGGAACTTTGCGTTGAAGTCGAGCCAGATGACTCTCTGGCCGTCGGCGAACGCCTTGATCTTCGCGTTCACGGCTTCGTTGACGACGCGCCTCTTATCCTTCGCGTTCGCACCACGCGGGAAGATCGGAATGAGGAGCACCTTGGCCTGCGGCTGCTTTTGCGCAATCGTGTCGAGGATGGACTTGATGCCGGCGGCGACCTCCTCCGCTCTCTGCCTGTTGTTCGTGCCGATCATGAGCGTGATGGCCTTCGCCTTGTAGCCGTCGAGCTCGCCGTTGCGGATGCGCCACAGGACGTGTTCCGTACGGTCGCCGCCATATCCCGCGTTGAGCACGGTGTAGGTCTTGCGCAGCTCCGCGAGCGACGCCGCGCCGGGGCCTTCCCAGTTGTGCGTGATGGAGTCGCCGAGCATGACGACGTCGATCTCGCCCTTCGCGGCGGCGATCTGGTTGCGGTTGCGCATCAGGCGGTCGAGCCACCAGTCCTTCGCGCCGTAGCCCTCGCTGCGGATGCGCGTGGCCGGATAGGCGGTGACCGGCTGATCCATGCGCATGGTCTCCTTGCGCTGGAACGGCGCATAGCGGTTCGCCGGCGCGGGCAGCTTGCCATCGGAGAGCGCGTAGTCGATGTACGGCTTCACCGCCGCGTACCAGATCTCATAGCCGATCGCGCCCGGATGCAGGCGGTCGGGCATGATTTCCGTTGAGAGGAATCCCTCCGGCGTCAGGAACTGGTCGTTGAAGTCGCACCAGAAAACCGTCTTGCCGTCCGCAAACTTCTGGATTTCCTTGTTGACGATTTCGTTGCGGATGCGGTATCCGTCGTTCATGTCGCGGCCGCGCGGGAAGATCGCCGTGAGCACGACCGTCGCCTTCGGCTGCTTCGCGTGGATTGTCCTCAGAATTTCGCGAATGCCGAGAATTGTGTCGCTCGGCGGCTCTTTCTCGAACGGGAAGTGCCCCGAGTTGTTCGTGCCGATCATGAGGAGAATGCACTTCGCCTCGTAGCCGTCGAGCTCGCCACCTTCGTTGAGGCGCCAGAGCACGTGTTCCGTGCGGTCGGCGCTGATGCCGAGGTCGAGCATCTTGTAGTCGCCGCTCGAGAAGTACTTTCTGGACTGCGCCTTCCCGTTCGTCTCCCAGAAGTGCGTGATGGAGTCGCCGATGAAGACGACCTTCGCGCCGCCGGCCTTGACGGTCTTCATCTTCTCGTTGTGGCGCTGGATCTGCCAGGCCTTCGCGTTGCCGCCGTAGTTGTCGTGCGTTAGCGCGCGGATGGTCGCGGGCGTCCCCGCCCACGCCGTCCACGTCAGTACGCCGGTTGCGAGAACGAGACTCAGTTTCGTCATGTTCATGATCGATCCTTTCGTGATGTTGTGTTTACTGCTGCGGCTGTTCCGCCGGTTCCGCCTTCTCCTGCGGCGCCGGCTGAGGCTGTTTGGGCGAACCGCCCTTCTTCGCGCGCGGCGGCCCGATGAGGCAGAAGTGGATGCGGCCGTCGGTCTTCGGCGCCTGCTCCACGAAGCACTCGTCCTTGAGCATCTCGAGCACCTGGGCGATCTTGTCCTCGCCGATGTCGCGATGCGCGTTTTCGCGCCCGCGGAACTGCAGCGAGAGACGCACCTTGTTGCCTTCGCCCAGGAATTCGCGCACCTGGCGCAGCTTGTGCTGCAGGTCGCCCACGTCCGTGCCGGGATGGAACTTGATCTCCTTCACCATCGTCGATTTCTGGGCCTTGCGGGCCTTCTTCGCGCGGATGGATTCCTCGTAGCGGAACTTGCCGTAGTCCATGATCTTGCACACGGGCGGCGTGGCGTTCGGCGTGATTTCGACGAGGTCGAGCCCCTGGTTGTCCGCCAGGGCCTGGGCCTGCTTGGTGGGCATGACGCCCAGCATGGCGCCGTTGGGATCCAAGACGCGCACCTGCGGTACGCGGATCTTGAAGTTGACGCGAGTGAAGTTAGCGATAAGTCACCTCTCGGTTTGCGTGTTTTCTGTGTTGTGTTCCTCAGGCCTCCAGCTCGTTCGTGAGCTTGGAGATGAAGTCGTCGAGCGTCATGGCGCCCAGGTCACCGTCGGTGCGGGAGCGCACGGAGATCTTCCCCGCGGCCTCGTCGCGGCCGCCCACCACCGCCATGTAGGGCGTCTTCCAGAGCTGCGCGTTGCGGATCTTCGCGCCGAGCTTCTCGGCGCCGGTATCCACTTCCACGCGGAAGCCCTTGGCGCGCAGCGCGGCCTGGATCTTCTTCGCGTAGTCGAGCTGCTTGTCGGTGATCGGCAGCACGCGCACCTGCTCCGGCGCGAGCCAGAGCGGGAACGCGCCCGCGTAGTGCTCGATGAGAATGCCGAAGAAGCGCTCGATCGAGCCGAGCAGCGCGCGGTGCACCATGTAGGGCTGGTGCTCCTTGCCGTCCGGACCCACGTAGGTGAGGTGGAAGCGCTCGGGCAGGTTGAAGTCGAACTGCACGGTGCCGAGCTGCCACGGCCGGCCGAGCGCGTCCTTGATCTTCATGTCGATCTTCGGGCCATAGAACGCGCCGCCGCCTTCGTCGACCTCGTAGCTCATGCCTTCCTGGTCGAGCGCGTCGCGCAGCGACTGCGTGGCCTGCTCCCAGCGCGCGGGATCGCCCACCGCCTTCGCGGGCTTGGTGGAGAGATACGCCTGCACTTCGTGGAAGCCGAACTTCGCGAGCATCTTCTTCGCGAACTCGACCGTGTCCTTGATCTCCTGCACGATCTGCTCGGGCGTGCAGAAGATGTGCGCGTCGTCCTGCGTGAAGCCGCGCACGCGGAAGAGACCGTGGCGCACGCCGTCCTTCTCGTAGCGGTACACCGTGCCGAGCTCGGCGTAGCGCACGGGCAGGTCGCGGTAGGAGCGCTTCTCGAACTGGTAGCACTGGATGTGGAACGGG
>CAVGKN010000133.1:0-4047 GCA_963629855.1 Lachnospiraceae bacterium | reverse complement strand
GGGGCCTCGGTCACGGTGTCCATCGCCGCGGACATGAACGGCACCTTCATCTTCAGGCGCGAGGTGAGCTTCGTTTCAAGCGAGGTATCGTCCGGCAGGAAATCGGCGTATTGCGTCACGAGCGTGACGTCGTCATAGGTGAGACCCTCGAACGGGAAGGTCTTCATGAATGCGTCCAGGTACTTGTTGGTGGCCATTGATGCTCCTAGTCTGTGCTTTTTTCCCTTACGATTATACTCTTTTCTGCGCCGAGAAACAAGCCATTTCAATAACCCGTACGCGCCCTCCCGAGCCGACTTGGCCTTAATTGCGGGCGTGACGCTGCAGCCGGCGCCGGTAGCAGGCGAAGACGTGGGCGAGCAGACGCTTGGGCGGCCGCGGCGTGAAAAGGCTCACGCCCGCCACGACCACGAAGCCGCCGAGCATCGCCACCGCGCCGCACGTGATCGGATTGATCGGGTTGCCGAGCAGCATGTTCACGAGCGTGAGCCCCACGCCCCAGGCGAAGCACGCCCACACGGCCGGCACCGTCACGCGCGTCCAGTAGAGCCCCAGCATGAACGGCGCGAGGAACGCGCCCGCGAGCGCGCCCCACGACACGCCCATCAGCTGCGCGATGAACTGCGGCGGATTGAGCGCGAGCATCAGCGAGATCACGATGAAGAACACGATCAGCACGCGCATCACCACCACCTTGCGCCGCTCGATGCGTCCCGAGACCTCGGTGTTGATCGTGCCTTCCTTCACCTCGTTCCGCGCCGAGCGCTTATCGCGGTAGATGAGGTCGAGCGTCATCGTCGAGGCCGAGGTCAGCACGAGCGAGGCGAGCGTGGACATCGAGGCGGAGAGCACAAGCAGCAGCACGAGCGCCATGAGCGCGTCCGGCAGATTGCCGCTCAGCATCGACGGCACGATCTCGTCGTACGCGAGCCGGCCGTTCGGGAGCACGGGCGGCGCGGGGAAGAGGCGCGCGAAGCCGCCGAGGAAATAGCATCCGCCCGAGACGATGATCGCGAAGATAGTGGAGATCACCGTGCCGCGCCGGATCGCGCTTTCGTCCGTGATCGAGTAGAACTTGCCCACCATCTGCGGCAGGCCCCAGGTGCCGAGCGACGTGAGAATCACCACGCCGAGCAGACTTCCGCCGTCGGGGCCGAACCACGTGGCGAAGCCGCCGTTCACGGCGGGGTCGGCGTCGGAGGCGACCGCGCCGAGCTTCTGCACGGCCGCGCAGAGCCCGCCCTGGCCGTTGAGCACCACGGCCACCACCGTGACGATGCCCGCGAGCATCACGAGGCCCTGGATGAAGTCGTTAATCGCCGTGGCGCGGTAGCCGCCGAGAATCACGTAGACGGCCGTGAGAATCGCCATGCCCCACGCGCAGTAGGCGTACGGCACGCCGAAGCCCATCTCGAAGAGCTTCGAAATGCCCATGTAGACGCCCGCCGTGTAGGGAATCAGAAACACGAACGCGATGATCGAGGCCACCACGCGCAGCCATTCGCTGCCGTAGCGCGCGCTGAAGAAGTCGGGCATCGTGCGGCTGTGGATGTGCTGCGTCATGAGGCGCGTGCGCCGCGCGAGCACCATCCACGCGAGCATCGAGCCGATGATCGCGTTGCCCGCGCCGATCCACGTGGACGACAGCCCGTACTTCCAGCCGAACTGCCCCGCGTAGCCCACGAACACGACGGCCGAGAAGTAGCTCGTGCCGAATGCGAACGCGGTGAGCCACGGCCCCACGTTGCGCCCGCCCAGCACGAAGCCCTCCACGGACTGCGCATGGCGACGGCTGTACAGCCCCACGCCGATCATGACGGCGAGGAAGAAAAGCGTGAGAAGAACCTTGATCAGCATGGCCTACGCTCCCGCCTGCACGGCGGTCATGGCGACGGTGTTGACGACGTCCTCGACCGAACAGCCGCGCGAGAGGTCGTTGCACGGCCGCGCGAGCCCCTGCAGCACGGCAAAGCACGAGGCGCCGCCGAGGCGCTGGGCGATCTTGTAGCCGATGTTGCCGGCCTGCAGGTCGGGGAACACGAACACGTTCGCGCGCCCGGCCACGGCGCTGCCCGGCGCCTTGATCGCGGCCACGGCGGGCACGAGCGCGGCGTCGAACTGCAGCTCGCCGTCGAGGGCGAGATCCGGCGCAAGGCCGCGCGCGATCTCCGTCGCCTCCCGCACCTTGTCCACGAGCGCGTGCGACGCGCTGCCCTTCGTGGAGAACGACAGCAGCGCCACGCGCGGTTCCGCGACGCCGCAGAGCGTCCGCGCCGTCTCGGCGGAGGCAAGCGCGATGTGGGCAAGGCTTTCCGCATCGGGACAGGGATTGACCACGCAGTCGGCGAACACGTAGAGCGCGCCGTCTTCGCCCGCCGCCGTGCGAGGAAACTCCACGAGCATGCTCGACGAGACGAGCTTGATGCCGGGCTTCGTCTTGATGATCTGCAGCGCGGGGCGCAGCATGTCGCCCGTCGAATGGACGGCGCCGGAGACGAGGCCGTCCGCATGGCCCATCTTGACCATCATCATGCCGTAGTACATCGGGTCGGCCACGAGCGCGGCGGCCTTCTCCTCGGTGAGCCCCTTGGCGCGACGCAGCGCGTAGAGCGCGGCGGCGTAGTCGGCCGCGTGCTCGCGCATCAGGTCCTGATTCAGCAGGATGGGCTGCGCGAGCCCTTCGCGCGCGAGAATCGCGGCGGCCGCGACGGTGCGCGGCTCGTCCCCTTCCGGCAGCACGATGCGCCGCACCGTCTCCTTCGCCTTGGCCCGAATCCGTTCGATGAGTCCCATGGTTGTTTCCCTCAGAGGTCGATGTCGCCAAAGCCGTTCCACACGTCGTGGCCGGTGTAGGCGCGCGCCTGCGTCTCGCCGCGCAGCACCTTGAGCACCGCGCCCGCGAGCGCCTCCTGCTCCATCTCGCCGGGGTAGACGGCGATCGGCGCGATGAAGCCGCAGCGCGTGTCGATGCCGGCGCGGATGTCGTCGAAGCGCAGCAGTCCGCCCGTGAGCAGAATGGCGTCCACCTTGCCGCACAGCACCGCGGCCATCTCGCCGATCATCTTGCAGATCTGGTAGATCATCGTGTTCCACACGAGCGTGGCCTTGCGGTCGCCCTGGTCCACAAGCGCATGGATCGTATCGGAGTTGGACGTGCCGAAGAGATCGACGAAGCCGCCGGCGCGCGCGCACTTGAGGCGCACGTCCTGCGTGGAATGGGTGTCGATGTAGTTGAGCAGCTCGAGCACGGGCACGGAGCCGATGCGCGTGGGCGTGAAGGCGCCTTCGCCGTCCGCGCCCATGGAGGCGTCGACGATGCGTCCCTTCTCGTGCGCGCCCACGGTGATGCCGCCGTCGATGTGGGCGACGATGAAGTTGCAGTCCTCGTAGCGGCGCTTGAGCACCTTCTCGGCGTGGTATTCGGCCACGGCCTTCTGGTTGAGCACGTGCGTGTGGGCGATGCGGTAGACGCCCTTGATGCCCGTGAGGCGCGCGAGCTCTCCATACTCGTCCACATTCGTGGAATTGAGCGTGTAGGCGGGCTTGTGGAATTCCTGGCCGAACTGCCAGGCGAGCATCACGCCGAGCTTGGCGGGGTGCACCGAGCCGCCCACGCCGGCGACCGTGTCGTCGTAGAGACGCCGGTCGATGAGCATCACGCCGCCGGGCTGGGAATGGGCGCCGTCGCCGCGGCCGACGAAGGCGTCGATCGACTCGGGCGCCACGTGCGCGGCCTTGAGCGCGTCGAGGATCACGGCGCGGCGGAACGGAATCTGGTCGTTCACGTGCGGGAACTGGAGCAGCACGGACGAATCGTGGAACAGGTTTTCCTCGAAGACGGAGGTTTCATCCTCGAACACGCTCACCTTCGTGGAGGTGGAGCCGGGATTGATGGCAAGTATTCTCTTCACTTTTGACGAATCCTCTAAAACGAAAACGGACAAATAGTTTACCATCTTCACGCCGTTCTGTCAGTAGTTCGCGACACGAAAACTACGGCCGACGCATGAGAAGACTCTGCTCTTGCCATACGGGGCTGAATGGGAC
>CAVGKN010000132.1:0-4079 GCA_963629855.1 Lachnospiraceae bacterium | reverse complement strand
GCGCGGGCGCCGGCGCCGAACGCGCCGCTCGTCTTCCTCACCCACCCCAACGGTTCGCCGCTCGCGCATCTCGACGCGCAGGGAAAGCCCGCCGGCGAATACGTGGAGCTCGCGAAGCGCATCGCCGCCGAGCTCGGCCGCGAACTGAAGGTGGAAGGCGTCGATTTCGCGGAGATCCTGCCGCGCATCAAGAACGGCACGGCCGACTTCGGCATTGCCACGATTTCCATCACCGAGGCGCGTCTGCGCGACGTGGACTTCTCCGAGCCTCACGCCGTCGGCGGCGCGCGCTTCCTCTACCGCGCGGGCGGCGAGCGGCCGCGGCTCTCGCAGATCGCGTCCATTCGCGTGGGCGTGGAGGCGGGCACGCGCGAAGACCTCTACCTCTGCCATCACGACGGCGATCCCATCCGCTTCGCGCGCGTGGGCGACGCGGTGGAGGCGCTCAAGGCGGGGCGCCTCGACGCGGTGTTCTTCGACGGCGAGCCGCTGCAGCACTACGCCGAGCAGTCCGGCGGCCGCCTCGTGGTGTCGCCGTTCGCCACGCGCGACCGCTACGGCGTGGCCGTTTCGAAACAGCGCAAGGACGTGCTGGAGGCCGCCAACCGCGTGCTGCGCCGTCTGCGCGCGGAGAAGGGGGAGGCCGCGCCATGACGAGTCTGCGCGCCATCTGTCTCAAGATCGCGGGCTGCGTGGTGCTCGCGTTCGCCGCGTCCATGGTCATCACCTGGGCGCTGCAGGCCTATCTTGCCACGCGCGACGCGAACCGCCTGATCGAGAACACGTTCACGGACGTGGAGGATGCGATCGTCGAGCGCGTCAACGCGCGTCTCGTGCGCCAGGCCATGGCCGCGCGCGAACGGATCGAGGAGGGGCATCCGCTGGACGGCGCCTCCCTGCGCCAGCTCGCCCGCGAGCTGCAGGTGACGGAGATCTGCGTGGCCGACGCGAAGGGGCGGCTCACGCATTCGTCCGTGGATTCCTACGTGGGCTTCGATTTTGCGACGGCGAGCGACCAGGCGCGCGCGATGATGTGCCTGCTGCGCGACAAGTCGGAGTTCTGCCAGGGCTTTCGCCGCAATTCCGCGACGGGAGCCCTGCGCAAGTACGTGGGCGTGTGGCGTCCGGAAGGGGGCTTCGTGCAGATTTCGTGCGACGGCGAGTCGCTGCGCAATCTCTCGCGCACGTCGCTCACGGGCATCACCTCCACGTGGCACGTGTCGGATTCGGGCTGCGTGGTGATCACCACGCCGGAGGGGCTGGTGATCTCCGACCTCACCGAGGAGGGGCGCGAGGGCACGCACTGGCACGAGCCCGACAATCGCTTCTACTGGCAGCGGCGCGACATTGCCGGCTTTGCCGTGTACGTGATGATTCCCAAGGCGGCGGCGGCCGTGACGCGCAACGTGCTCTTCGGCACCACGGCGTGCCTCACCGCGCTCGCGCTCGTGTTCGTGGCCGTGCTCGTGGGGCTGGTGATCGCCGCGTTCGTGCGCCGGCAGATCCGCGAGCAGACCGAGCGCGAACTGCGCATGGCCACGGACATCCAGGCCTCCGCGATGCCGAGCGTCTTTCCGCCGTTCCCGGACGAGACGAGCTTCGACGTCTACGCCTGCATGCATCCGGCGCGCGAAGTGGGCGGCGACTTCTACGACTTCTACTTCACGGGCCCGCGCACGCTCGTGTTCCTCGTGGCCGACGTGAGCGGCAAGGGCGTGCCGGCCGCGATGTTCATGATGCGCGCCAAGGCGCTGCTCAAGAGCTCCGCGCAGACGGGCAAGCCGATCGCGAAGGTCGTGGCTGAGGCGAACGACGCGCTGTGCGAAGGCAACGAGGCGAACATGTTCGTGACGGCGTGGGTGGGCGAGCTGCACATCGACACCGGCGCGGTCACCTACGTGAGCGCGGGGCACAATCCGCCCGTGTGGCGGCATGCGGACGGCACGGCCGACTACCTGCACGGCGCGGCGGGGCTCGTGCTCGGCGCCATGCCCGGCGTCGCCTACCCGAGCCACGACATCCGCCTTGCGCCCGGCGACGACCTCTACCTCTACACGGACGGCATCACCGAGCAGCCCGACGCCGCGGGCGCGCTCTTCGGCGAGGCGCGTCTGCTCGACTGCCTGCGCGCGGCGGCGCCGTCGCTCCAGGCGCGGCTCGACGCCGTGCAGAAGGCCGTGATCGACTATGCCGGCGCCGTGGAGCAGGCGGACGACTGCACGCAGTTCGTGCTGCGCTACCGCGGCCCCAGCACGGTGACCGAGCGCGTCTACAAGCCCACGATGGAAGACCTCATGCAGGCCACGGTGCATCTGGAGGAGGCGCTCGAGGGCGTGCCCGACCGCACGCGCATGACGCTCATGGTCGCCGCCGACGAGATCTTCGCCAACATCGTGCGCCATTCGGGCGCGACGGACTGGACGCTGCGCGTGGAGCGCATGCAGCACCCCGACGCGGTGCGCCTCGTGTTCACGGACGACGGTTCGCCGTTCGATCCGCTCGCGCAGCGCGACCCCGACACGACGCTCTCCGCCGAGGCGCGCACCGTGGGCGGCATGGGCATCCTCATCGTCAAGAAGACGATGTCGCCCGTGGCCTACGCGCGGCGCGGCAACCGCAACGTGCTCACGATGGGGCTCACCTACGGAACCTGAACGAAAGGAAGACGACCATGGAAATCGAGAGAAGCGAAAAGGACGGCCGCACGGTCATCGCCGTGACGGGGCGCGTGGACACCACGACCGCGCCGGAACTGGAGGCCGGGCTGGACGTCACCGGCGCCGAGCAGCTCACGCTCGACCTGTCGGGCGTGCCGTACATGAGCTCGGCGGGGCTGCGCTGCCTGCTTGTGGCGCAGAAGAAGATGATGGCCGGCGGCGGCGCGATGACCATCGTGGGCGTGCAGGCGGCCGTGCGCGAAGTGCTGGACATCACGGGCTTCAGCTCGATCCTCACGATCGAGGGCTGAGCGGCCGAGGGGCGATTTTTGATTCACACCAGGAAAGACACCATGGATACATCCAAGACAGAGACGGAACAGGAGTGCGGTCTGCTTGGCCGGCTCTTCAAGCTCAGGCAGAACAAGACGACGGTGCGCACGGAACTCGTGGCCGGCGTGACCACGTTCATGACGATGGCCTACATCCTCGCCGTGAATCCGAACATCCTCTCGCTCGCGGGCATGCCGCGTGGCGGCGTGTTCGTCGCCACGTGCCTCGCCGCGATCGTCGGCACGCTCCTCATGGCGTTCATGGCGAACTATCCGTTCGTCCTCGCGCCGGGCATGGGCCTCAACGCGTTCTTCACGTTCACGGTCGTGATGACGATGGGCTACAGCTGGCAGTTCGCGATGCTCGCGGTGTTCGTGGAAGGTCTCGTGTTCCTCGCGCTTTCGCTCACGCCCGTGCGCGAATCGATCTTCAACGCGATTCCGCTCTCGCTCAAGAGCGCGGTGGCGGCGGGCATCGGCCTCTTCATCTGCCTCATCGCGATGAAGACGGCGGGCATCATTGTGGACAATCCGGCGACGCTCGTCTCGATGGTGCACTTCAAGGACGTGGCGTTCGCGACGCACGGCATCTGCGCGCTGCTCGCCCTCGTGGGCACGCTGCTCACGGGCTTCATGCTCGTGAAGGGCATGAAGGGCGCGATCCTCTTCGGCATCCTCGCCACCTGGGCGCTCGGCATGGTCTGCCAGGCCGTCGGCGTCTACGTGCCGAATCCGGACGCGGGCTACTTCTCGCTCTATCCGAACTTCACGTTCAAGGGCTTCGCCCAGAACTTCGGCGAATTCGGCCAGACGCTCGGCGCGTTCTTCACGCCGGACAGCTGGACGCACACGGTCTCGAAGACCGTGGACGGCAAGGCGGTCAAGGAGGTCGTCTGCACGGGCTGGACGCTCGTGAAGTCGCTCGACTTCTTCGTCGTCATGTTCGCGTTCTTCTTCGTGGATCTCTTCGATACGCTCGGCACGCTCATCGGCGTCTCGATGAAGGGCGGCTTCCTCGACAAGGACGGCAAGCTGCCGCGCGTCTCGGGCGCGCTGTGCGCGGACGCGATCGCGACCTCGGTCGGCGCGT
>CAVGKN010000131.1:0-4138 GCA_963629855.1 Lachnospiraceae bacterium | reverse complement strand
GCTCGTCGGCGAAATCCGCGACGGCGAGACGGCGGACATCGCGGTGAAGGCGGCTCTCACGGGCCACCTCGTGCTCTCCACGCTGCACACGAACGACGCCTGCGGCGTGGTGGCGCGTCTCTTCGACATGGGCATCCAGCCGTTCATGCTCGCGAGCTCCCTCATCCTTGCGCAGGCGCAGCGCCTCTTCCGCAAGCTGTGCCCGTTCTGCAAGAAGCCGATCGACGTGGACGCCGAGCTGCTCGCGGTGAACAAGGTCGATCCCAAGCCGTTCGAGGGCGTGCAGATCTTCGGTCCGGGCGGCTGCCCCAAGTGCCGCAACACGGGCTACAAGGGGCGCGGCGCGTTCATGGAGGTGCTGCCCATCTCGCCGAAGGTGCGCGCGCTCATCGAGAAGGGCGGCAACGCGGAAGAACTCAAGAAGATCGCGCTCGAGGAAGGCATGGTCACGCTGAAGGAGGCGGGCATGCGCAAGGTGCGCGCGGGCGTGACGTCGCTCACGGCCGCCTTCGAGGTCACGGGCGGCGAATAGAACGCGGAGACGACATTCAGGAGGCGACGACATCATGGCGGAGATACGGAAAGTCAAGGGCGCGAAGAAGCTCGTGGGCACGGAGGTCATTCCGTTCACGCGTCAGCTCGCGTCGATGCTCGCGGCGGGCATGACGATTCTCTCGGCGATCCAGACGCTGGCGGAGCAGTGCTCGAACCCGGAGTTCAAGAAGGTGCTCGACCGGCTGTGCGAGGTGATCGAGGGCGGCGCGCCGCTCTCCACGGGCCTCGCGGAATATCCGCAGCTCTTCGACGACATGTACGTGAACATGGTGCTCGCGGGCGAGCAGTCCGGCGAATTCGCGGGCATCATGCGCCGCCTCGCGGGCATCCTCGGCTCGTCGGCGCGCCTGAAGAAGAAGGTCAAGAGCGCGATGACGTACCCCACGGTGATCATCTCGATCGCGCTCCTCATGGCCGCGGGCCTCATCCAGTTCGTGGTGCCGATCTTCGCGGAGATGTTCAGCGGCTTCGGCAAGGAGCTGCCCTGGCTCACGCGGCAGCTCGTGAACATCTCCGATTTCGTGAAGGCCTGGTGGTGGCTCATCGGCGGCGTGGCCATCGCTGCCTGGTGGATGTTCAAGCGCTGGAAGGCCACGCGCCTCGGCCACCTGAAGTGGGACGAGTTCAAGCTCAGGATCGCCGTCTTCGGTCCGCTCAACCAGAAGGTCGCCATCGGTCGCTTCTGCCGCCTGCTCGCGCAGATGATCGCCGCCGGCGTGCCCATCCTCAAGTCCCTCGAGGTCGTGGCCGGCTCGCTTGGCAACTTCGTGCTCGAAAACTCGGTGATGGACGCGCGCCTCGAAGTCGAGCAGGGCAACCAGCTCAGTCCCTCGCTCGAAGGCAAACCCTACATGCCCGTGCTCATGATCCGCATGCTCGCGGCGGGCGAGAAGGCCGGCAAGGTCGAGGACATGCTCAACTCGGTGGCCGACGCCTACGACGAGGAGGTGGAGCTCATGCTCGCCACGCTCACCTCGCTCATGGAGCCGTTCCTGATGGTCTTCCTCGGCGTGGTCATCGGCACGATCGTGGCCGCCATGTTCCTGCCGATCTTCAACATGGGCTCGCTCGCGCAGTAAAGACGATGCTGGAGATTCGGAACATTTCGTTTTCATGGGGCGGCCGGCCGCTGCTGGAGGACGTGTCGTTCTCCGTGGCGCCGGGCGAGACGGTCGCGCTCGCGGGGGCGAACGGCGCGGGAAAGACCACGCTGCTCAAGATCCTCGTGGGCCTCTGCGTGCCGACCTCCGGCCGCGTGTCGCTCGACGGCGTGGACGCCTTCCGCCAGTCGCTGCGCTTTCGCCGGATGCTGGGCTATTTGCCCGAGCGGCCGTGCGCCGACCCCGACCTGCGCGTGCGCGACTATCTGCGCTACCGGGCGAACCTGCGCGGCGAGATGAAGAAGAAGATCCGCCATCGCGTGGCGGAGGCGATGGAACTGTGCGGGCTCGGGCCCTACGCGGAAGCGCCGATCCAGACGCTCTCCTTCGGGCTGCGCAAGCGCGTGGCGCTCGCCGACGCCGTGCTGCTGCGGCCGCGCGTGCTCGTGCTCGACGATCTGCTCGCGGGGCTCGACCCCGTTACCCGCGCCTCCTTCGGGCGCATTGTCGCGGCCGTCTCCTCCTTCGCCTCCGTGATCGTAAGCGGCCATGAGCTCGACGAGCTCGCGCAGTGGGCGCACCGGTTCCTCGTGCTCCGCGACGGCCGCATGGTCGACGCCAAGACGGCCGCCGGCGTGCGCACGCTCCTCGGCCTCACGCCGCCCGCGCCCGTCCTCCACCCCGTTTCCAAGGGAGGGCCGGCCTGATGCGTACGATGCGGGTCATCGCCCGACGCGCGTTTGGGCGCCTGTGGGCCTCGTCCACCACGTTCTTCGCGGCGGCGTGTTTCTACGCGCTGTCGGGCGGGCTCTTCACGTTCGTGCTTCTGCGCGGCGACGGCGGCACCACGCCCGTCGAGGCGCTGTGGGCCGTGTCGGCGGTTCCGTTCCTGCCCGTGCTCGCGGCGCTGCTCACGATGCGCCTGCTGGCGGACGCGCGCGCGAGCGGCCGGCTCGAGCTGATGCTCGCTGCTCCCGTGCTCGAACGCGAGATCGTGCTTGGCGCCTATCTCGGCGTCGTGGCGATGAACGCGCTCGTGATTCTCGGTTCCCTCGTGGTGCCGCTCATGATTCTGCCGTTCTGCGCGCCCGCGCTCGCCGGCACGGTGTCGCTGCTCTCGATCCTGCCCGCCGCGTGCGCGCTGCTGATGCAGTCCCTGCTCTGGTGCGCGGTGGGGCTGATGGCGAGCGCGTTCTTCCGTCACGCGGCCGTGGCGGCGTTCGCGTCGCTGCTGCTCATGCTCGCGCTGCCGCACGCGGCGTTCGAGCTCGCCACCGTGTGGTCGCCGATTCTGCGCATGAAGCTCGCGTCCATGCCCTTCGAGGCGCACATCGTCGACTTCGCCACGGGGCTTGTCACGCTCTCCACGTTCGTCTTCTACGGTGCGCTCACGGGCTTTGCGCTCTTCGCGGCGACGAAGGCCGTGGCGGCGGTGCGCCTGCGCGGCCGCGGCGCGCGCGGGCTGCGCTTTTCGACGCTCTTCGTCACGGCGCTCGCCTTCGTGTTCGCGGGGCTGCTCGCGATGTGCGCGCTGCGGCTCGACGTCACCTTCGAGCTGCCGCTCCGCGCGGGCGAGGCGAAGACCTCGGCGCGCACGCGGCAGATCCTCGCGGAGACGCACGGCGACGTGCACGTCACGTGCTTCCTCGCGCGCCGCGCGCCGGAGTTCCGCGCCGTGGCGCGTCTGCTGCGCGGCCTGGAGGCGACGGCGCAGGCCGTGGCCGGCACGGATCTGTCGGTGGACTACGTGGATCCGCGCTGGGAGCTCGGGCGCGCGGTCGATCTCGTGCGCACGGGCGCGGAGGAAGGCACGCTCGTCTTCCGGCGCGGCCATCGCCGCCTCGTGGTGCCGGTGGCCGACCTCTTCGCGGGCGCGACGAACGGCGTGGTCGCCGCGGGCGCGGCCGGCGTGCTGCAGGGCGAGGCTGCGTGCGCCTCCGCCATTCAGCGTCTCGTGCTGCCGGCCCAGCGCGAAACCGTCTACTGGACCACGGGCCACGGCGAAATCCCCTTTGACTCCTACGACTCCGTGGGCGGGCTGAGCGATCTCGCGCGCGTGCTGCGCCGCGACGGCTACACGCTTGCCGCGCTTGACCTCACCGCCTCGCCCGCCGTGCCGGACGACTGCGCGGCGCTCGTGGTGGCCGGCGCGCGCGAGCCCTTCTCCCGCGTGGAGACGGCGCGGCTCGCAGGCTGGATGCAGGCGGGCGGCCGGCTGCTCGTGCTCGCCGCGGGCGAGCCCAACGCCGGCGTGAGCGCGCTGCTCGCCGACCTTGGCGTGAAGACACTGCCCTACCGCATCGTCTCGCCGCATACGCTCTCGGGCGCGGACGTGGTGGCGCGCGCCTTTGCCGACCACGCCGTCACGCGTCCGCTCGCGGGCGGCACGGCCGTGTTCGACGGCGCGGTGGCCTTTGCGCCCACGCCGGCCGCGCAGGCGGAAGGCACGGTCTACACCGCGCTCGTGTGCACGGACGCGGAGG
>CAVGKN010000130.1:0-4143 GCA_963629855.1 Lachnospiraceae bacterium | reverse complement strand
CGTCTGGGCGTCCGGATTGTTCTGGGCCTTGAAGGACATCGCCTGCAGCGACACGAGCGGCAGCATCTTCTCCACGCGCAGCATGAAGGAGACGAGCGCGGCGTAACTGCCGCGGCAGATGAGGCGCACGGGCTGGCGCGCGTAGAGCTGCGGCGCGGCGGGCTTGGTCAACGGCAGCAGCCGGCGCGGCTGTTCCTGGTAGTCCTGCACCGTCACGCCCGCTTCGGCGGCGAGCGGATCGAGAATCGACTTCGCCCGCATCGCGTACGATTCGAGCAGCGGCTTGAGCAGCGCGTCCATGTAGCGCTGGCGCTCGGACTGGATGCGCTCAAGACGCTCCTTCGTCTCCTGGACGCCGCGAATGTCGCGCATCTCGCGTTCCTGGCGGGTGCGCAGACTGTCGAGCTCGCTGCGCCCGCGCTGCAGCGACAGCTGGGCGGGCTGGATGCAGAACATATAGACCACCGCCGCCAGGGCGAACAGCGCGCCCGAGATGAGCAGGGCCCGCTGCATGTTCGGCGCCATGTTCTGAAGCGAAGACGAGGCGCTCATTTCTCGAACCTCCTCTCGCGGCACGTGTACTCGATGTCAAAGGCGAGCAGACGCGGCCCCTTCCCGGCCTCCTGCGACATGTCCTGACGGAACGAGTGAATGCGCGGGCTCACCTTGTCGACGGGGGCGCGCACAATCTGCAGCGCGTTTGAGAACGCCGGCTTTGCCAGGGCGTCCATCAGCGTCAGCAGCGGCGTTTCCTTCGGCGTGCGCCCGAGCATGCGCAGATGCACGGTCTCGACCGTGCCCGTAGGTCCGAGGAGCGGCACGTATTTCGCGTTCGCCTTCGTGCCCGGCGGCACAAGATCCTGCGGCGGCGGCGGCGCGATCTCCAGCGAGACGAGCTGCACCTGCGGCGGCACCACATCCGCCAGGCGCGCGAAGGTCTCGCCATAGGCGAGGCGTCCCTTCTCGTAGAGGGCGAGCTGGTCGAGTTCGGCCTGAAGGTCGCGGGCGAGCAGCATGTCGGAAACGACCTTCTCGTGCTGCGTCTTGCGTGCGTCGAGTTCGCCCTGGATCGCGTTCATCTGCGATTTCACGAGCATCTGCTGGCCGAGCAGCATCGCCCACCAGCCGAGCATCGCCACGCACGCGAGCAGCGCCAGAATCGGCAGCATCACGCGCAGGCGCACGGGCGAGGACGACACGCGCTCCGCTTCGCGCAGCAGATTGAGATGAAGACCCGTCACCGTCATGCGTTGCCCTCCATCACCGCGCGCGCCGCGCCAAACGGCGCGAGGAACACCTGCGACGCGCCGGGCGTGAGTTCCTGCAGCGCCGTCGCGTCCTTCGCCGCAACCGTGCAGCCTTCGAAGACGGACGGCGTGACGAGCGGCAGGTGCAGCGCCTCCTCCGCCATCTGGCTCCAGTAGCGCGCGCCCGAGGTCAACCCCATCAGGAACACGCGGTCAAGGCGCATCTCGTGGCGACTTGAAAGATAGTCGCGCGAGATTTCGATCTGCTGCAGCACGGGCCGCACGAACGGCTCCATCGCGCTGCGCGGATCCACGATCACGTCGTCGAGAATCGCGTCCACCATCTCGTCGTCGATGCCGAGGCGCAGCTTCACGCCCTCGCGCAGCATTTCCCAGCCCGCCACACCCGGACACTGCCGGAACATGAGCAGCTTCCCTTCGCGGTAGGCGGCGAGGTAGACGGCGTTCTTAAGCATGTAGACGACGAAGGCGTTACCGCCCAGTTCGGTGAAGAGCGGCTGGCCGCCGATCGCCGCGAGCACGGACGACGCCTGCGTCTGAATCGACCACGCCGTGGGCCGCTTGCCTTCGGGCAGCAGCCGCGAGAGCCACAGCACCTGGTATTCGGGCAGGCCGGACTGCAGCACGAACGGCGCTTCCGCAAGCGGCGTCGTCACGAAGCGCATCCCCAGTGTGGAGACGGGTACGCCCGGCACGACGGACTTGGAATCAAGGGCCTTCGCGCCCTTCGTCGCCTCGGTTGCGACCGGCTTCGGCGTGGTGTCGCGCCGGATGCCGAGCTTCTTCTTCGCGGGCGTCGCCTCGGCGGTGGTGGAGGACGTGGTCGTGGCGCCGTCGCCGAGGTCGAGCGTGAGCGCGTCGGGCGAAGTCTGGCGCACAAGGGCCTTGGCGGAGGCGACGGTGAGGGCGGCGTGCGGCGCCTGGAATTCCGGCGGCAGCGCCCACGTGGGCTGGCGGCCGAGTTCGTCCCAGGCCTCCGGCAAGGGTGAGGCGGGCGGCGGCACGAAGCCCGCCGCGGCGACCTGCCACGCGCCCTTGCGCCGCTGCAGCCGCACGGCCGGGCAGCCGCGCGGGTCATCGACGTTCAGAAGCACACCCGTGACGTCGGGCAGCCCTTTCGCGCCCCCTCCGCCACCCGGCAGATGGATTTCAATGGTCTTCGTCTTTGTCAGCTGCAGCTTCATCAACGAAATAGCATAGCAAAAATTGTGCCGCCGCAGCACAACTGCCAACTACTTGAGCGACACGATTTTGCCGGCGCGGGAGTCGCCGGGGAGATAGGCTTCGGAGACCCATTCGCGCTTCTTCTTCATCTGGGCGAGCACGTCGCGGATCTCGCAGGCCGCCTCGTAGCAGATGTCGAGAATCTGTCCCTGCATGGCCGGATCGGACGACGGCAGACGCAGGAGCTCGATGCTGCTCAGCAGCACCTGCGCGGGCTGGCCAAGGGCATGACAGAACCCCGCAAGGGATTCCATGACCACCTTTGACCGCTCGACCTGCTGTTCGGCAGCCGCAAGCCGCCGCGCCATCTCGATTTCACGATTCGACATACGAAGAAATGTAGCAATTTTTGTGCCATTCGGGGGCTCGTGAGGGCGGAGTGCTACGGCCGACGCATTAAAAGACTCTGCTCTTGCCATACGGGGCTGAATGGGACAAAAAATGCGTCGGCCGAACAATTCAGCATTCCAGCAGCCAGCATTCCCGGACCGGCGTCCAGTTCGCGCCGACCGCGTCCGTGCGGCGAGTAGTATACCACATTTTGCGGTAGGGCACCCGGCACTTTCACGAGCCCGAATCCGTTGACTGTCGTGCATCTGGGCGCGATTTTCTCGCTGTTTTTCCACCAACGGGGCAAAGGGGCGCGAAGCGCACATCTGCACGCTCTTTTTCGCCCTTCTACCACCAGCGCCCCTATAAGGCGCCGAAGGGCGCGTTGCGCCGTTGGGCGCTCGAAGCTCGGCGCCGCGACGGCGCGCGGCGCGGCAAAACTTTGATCAGAGCCTCCGCGTCGCGGCTTTCTCCGGAGCAACGGAAAGACAACTCTGCGCCCCTTGCGCAACAATCAGCGCCACCAACGCCCCAACTATCAACTACCAACTACCAACTATCAACTAAAAAAGCGGGCGACCAACCGATCGCCCGCTCTTCCGCGCCGCGCCAAATGCGCCCGCGCATTTTTCAGACTTGCTTATTTCGTCTTGTCAAGCACGTGCCAGGAGGACTGGTCTTCGGAATCCACCTTGCCCAGCGAGCACACTGGCGAATCCTCGTCGCCCGTCGGCAGCGTATACGTGCCGCCCGCCGGACACTTCGGCTCGCTCTTGATGTACTTGCCCGTCCCCCAGAGGTCGGCGGCGGTCGGCGTCGTCACGCCCGCCATCTTGGCCTGCTCGACGGCGGCCTCGATCTGCTTGAGGTTGCTGACGCAGGCGGCCGCCTGCGAGTTGCGACGATACTTCACGAAGTTCGGAATCGCGACCGCCGCCAGAATGGCGATGATGGCGACCACGATCATGATTTCTACAAGCGTGAAGCCTTGATTACGTTTCTTCATGTTCTTGACTCTCTTTCTTTCAAATCGCAATCGGCACCACGCCGGTCGCCTACGCAAGTCATGTAGCAATTCCTGTGCCAATCTTGTCGAAAAGTGCTGAGTGCTGAGTGCCGAGTGCTTGGTGCGGAGAAAGAATTGTTTTATTCCTTATTTTCGCCCGTCGCACCAAGCACTCAGCACCAAGCACCAAGCACTCAGCACTAGACCTCATTCGCATTTTTGCGAAAAATTCTTTTGCGAAATTGCGAAACCGCCTCACATTTCGGGCGTATACTTTTCTGCACTATCCCCCAATTCTGAGACACGGTAGAGGCT
>CAVGKN010000129.1:0-4163 GCA_963629855.1 Lachnospiraceae bacterium | reverse complement strand
CGTGGCGGTGGACGATGCGGTCTCACTACGGGACCCGGCATCGACCCCGCCCGATCCATTCCCCTCAGTGCGATGAACGGGCCCGCAAGGCCGTGGCACGGGAACCGCACGCCGCACGGACGCGGTCGGCGCGAACTGGACGCTGGCTGCTGGCTGCTGGAATGCTGAATTGTTCGGCCGACGCATTTTTTGTCCCATTCAGTCCCGTATGGAAAGAGCAGAGTCTTTTAATGCGTCGGCCGTACGGTACACCCCCACATCCACATTTTTACAATGCGGACTAGACGCACGACTACAACGTCCCCAATGGCGGAGGGAGGGGGATTTGAACCCCCGATACGGTGATTAAACCGTATGACGATTTAGCAAACCGTTGCCTTCAGCCACTCGGCCATCCCTCCATCGGGAAAACGGCAAATAGAATACACAATCTGGCGGCAAAATGCAAGCGCGAAATGCGGACGCGGCGATTTTTCTGAAGAGGCTCAATCCTCGAGGGTACGGCGGATGACGCGCTTGGCCTTGCCCTCGTTGCGCGGCAGGGCGCCCACGGGGAAGACTTCGCCCTTGGGCAGGAAGCCGAGGCGTTCCTTGAGGTGCTTGGCCACGGTGTGGCCGGTCACGCCGGGCTCGGCCTCGACGTTGATCGTGACGTCCGTCATGCCGTGGCGTGTTTCGAGAATGATCTGGAATTCGTCGCGCACGCCCGGGATTTCCATGAGCGCCTGCTCGACCTGGCGCGGGTAGAAGTTCACGCCCTTGACGATGAGCATGTCGTCCGTGCGGCCCGTGATGCGGTCGATGCGCAGCGACGTGCGGCCGCAGGAGCAGCGTTCGCGCGAGAGGATGCGGCAGATGTCGTGCGTGCGGTAGCGGATGATCGGCATGGCCTCGCGCGTGAGCGAGGTGAAGACGAGCTCGCCGTATTCGCCATCGGGCAGCACGTTGCCGCTCACGGGGTCGATGACCTCCGTGATGTACTGGTCCTCGAACACGTGCAGACCGCAGTGGCACGAGCAGTCCTGGCCCGTGGTGCCGATGCCGCCCGTCTCGGTCATGCCGTAGATGTCGAAGCACTCGATGTGCAGGCGCTTCTCGATCTTGCGGCGCATTTCGTCCGAGAACGTCTCCGAGCCGAAGATGCCCACGCGCAGCGACGGGATGTCGTGGTCGCCCGTCGCCTCCGCGTCGAGCTTCTCGATGATGCGCGGCACGTAGGAGACCACGGAGCAGAATCCCTTCACGCCGAAGTCGCGCATGAGCTTGATCTGACGCTCCGTGTTGCCGCTCGACGCGGGCACGCAGAAGAGCCCCGCCTTGCGGCAGCCGTGGTAGCAGCCGAAGCCGCCGTTGAAGAGGCCGAAGGTCGGCATGATCTGGAAGGCGTCGCCCGGGCCGAGGCCGGCCATCGTGTAGCAGCGCGCCATGCAGTCCGCCCACTGGTTCAGGTCGTTCTTCGTGTAGGCCATCACCACGGGCGTGCCGGTGGAGCCGGAGGACATGTGGAATTCCAGCAGCTCCTTGCGCGGCACGGTGCACATCTTGAGCGGATAGGCGTCGCGGAAGTCGTCCTTCGTGAGGAACGGGATCTTCTTGAGGTCGTCGAGCGACTTCACGTCTTCGGGATTGCCGAAGCCGCGCGTCTGCAGCAGCCGGCGGCTCCACTCGTTCGTCCACACGCGCGCGAGCGACTTCTTCAGACCCTTGAGCTGGACGTCCGCGAGCTGATCGCGCGACATCGTCTCGACTTCACGGTTCCAGAACGCCATGATCGCGATCTCCTTATGCCACGGCGGCGCGGCCGAGTTCGAACGCCTTGCGGTTGAGGTCGAGCAGCTTCGCCTTGGGTCCGGTGAAGCTCTCCTCCATCGCCTTTTCCCACTGCGACGGCTTGAACGGCGTGAGCGCGGAAAGCGCGCCCGCGAGCACCATGTTCATCGTGCGCGCGTTGCCAACCTCTTCGGCGATCTTTGCGGCATCGACCACGAGCGCGTCGGGAAACGCCTTCGCGAGGCGCGTCTCGAAGTCCGTCACGGGCTGCTGCAGGCCGCTCGACACCGTGACCGGCACGAGGTCGACGTTGTTCATCAGCACCTTGCCGTCCTTCGCGAGGAAGTGCTTCCAGCGCAGGGCCTCCAGGCGATCGAACGCCACGAGGATGTCGCTCTGGCCTTCGGGGATGATGGGGGAGTGCACTTCCGTGCCGAAGCGCACGCTCGAGATCACGCTGCCGCCGCGCTGGGCCATACCGTGGATCTCGCTCTTCTTCACGTCCATGCCGGCGATGGTCGCCGTGCGCGCCAGCATGTTCGCCGTCAGCAGGATGCCCTGCCCGCCCACGCCGACAAGGGAGACGTTGATGGTCTTCATTCCGTTTCTACCTCTTTGCTTTCTGTGTCGATGCGCCGCGCCCTCAGGCCTCCGCGCGCGCGACGGTCAGTTCGGGATCGATGGCCTGCAGCTGCGATTCGATGCCCTGCTTGAGCGTCATCATCGCGTACGGACAGCTGCCGCAGTGCCCCACGAGCTTGAGCGTGACGACCTTGCCGTCCATTTTCACGAATTCGAGATCGCCGCCGTCCTGCTGCAGCATGGGACGAAGTTCGTCGAGCTTGGCCTTGACTTGTTCTTCCAGTGTCATTCTTTTATCCTTTGTGAGAAAAGTGCTTGGTGCTTGGTGCTGAGTGCTGAGTGCTTGGTGCTGAGTGCTGAATGCGGAATGCTATTCGAAGCGGATGGTGGCGGCGCGGCCGTGGGCGTCGAGGCCCTCGACCTGGGCGAACGCCTCGATGGTGGCCTTGGTGTCGGCGAGGTCGTCGCGCGTAAAGGCCACGAAGGAGTGGCGGCGGCGGAAGTCGTCCGGCGTGAGGCCGTTGAACATGTTGGCGGCGCCGCCGGTGGGCAGCACGTGCGAAGGCCCGGCCACGAAGTCGCCGGCCGATTCGGGCGTCCACGCGCCCGCGAACACGGCGCCGGCCGCGCGCACGCCCTTCATGAGGCGCGTCGCGTTGGCGCACATGATCTCGAAGTGCTCGGGCGCGAAGCGGTTCACGAGCTCGAGCCCCTCGTCGAGCGTGGGCGTGACGCACAGCAGTGCGCCGTCGCGGTCGAACACGCGCCGGATGAGCGCCTTGCGCGAGAGCGTCTCGGTCTGCGCGAGCATCTCGCGCTTGACCTCCTCGGCGAAGTCCGCCTTGTCCGTGACGAGCAGCGACTTCTCCCAGCCCGAGCCGTGCTCGGCCTGCGAGAGCAGATCCGCGGCGACCCACTTCGCGCTCACCGTGCCGTCGGCGAGCACGGCGATCTCGCTCGGCCCCGCCACCTGGTCGATGCCCACGTAGCCGTAGACCTGGCGCTTCGCGGCCGTGACGTACGCATTGCCCGGCCCCACGATCTTCTGCACCTTCTTCACGGTCTTCGTGCCAAACGCCATGAGGCCGATCGCCTGGATGCCGCCCACGCGGTAGACTTCCGTGGCGCCCGCGAGGCGCAGCGCGTAGAGCAGCACGGGATTCGGCGTGCCCGTGGGCCCCGCCGGCGTGCACGCCACGATCTCCTTCACGCCCGCCGCCTTGGCAAGGGTGACGGTCATCACGCTCGTGGAGGCGAGCGGCGCGGTGCCGCCCGGCACGTACACGCCCACGCGGTCCATCGGGGAATAGAACTCGCCCGCCGTGCCGCCGCGCGGCGTCTTCATCGTCCAGGCCTGCCGCAGCGACGCCTTCGAGAACGCCCGCACGCGCGCATGGGCGTCCTTCACCGCCTTCTTGAGCGCGGCCGGCACCTGCGCCTCGGCGGCGGCCAGTTCGGCCTCCGTCACGCGGAAGCGCTTGGGCGCGAGCTTCGCGCCCTCGAACTTCTCCACGGAACGCGCCACGGCGGCGTCGCCCTCCGCGCGAATCGCCGCCAGCACCTCCGCGGCGGCCTTCTCGGCCTCCTCGGGGAACGCGCTGCGCGCCAGGAACTTCGTCACGACCTTGCTCTGCGGCTTCTCGGCCGACCATTCGACAATGCGAATCATGTTCTCGTCTTCTTCCTCTGTTCGCGAAAAACGCCCGTTAGTTTACCAGTTTTCGCCCGCTCTGGCAAACTCACTTCTTCTTCTTCGGACGCGATTCCGAGGTGGCGCGGCGCTCGCCCACGAGCACGGGGCGCGTGAAGCC
>CAVGKN010000128.1:0-4171 GCA_963629855.1 Lachnospiraceae bacterium | reverse complement strand
CAGTGGGGCCGAAGGGTTCGTGGAGCCGAAGCCCGCATCACGAAGACCGCGGCGGAATTGCCGAACCGCCATCTTTCGCCTCGACTGAATGCTGACTGCTGGCTGCTGGACTGCTGAACACTTGGGCCGACGCATTTGCGAGAGGATCAGCCCTCTCGAACGAGGGTGGAGTCATTTTAATGCGTCGGCCCTGGCCTGTACCATGCCGCAAGCAGGCGGAAATGTGCTATACTGTTCACGTCATGCTGAAACCCGAACAAATCCCGTACGGCGTGAAGGACTTCAAGCGCATTCGCCTGGAGCACTTCTACTATGTCGACAAGACCGCGTTCATCCGCAAGATGGAGGAGCGCGCGGACTTCCTGTTCTTCGTGTCCAAAATCTGAAACACGGTAGCAACTGATGTCAGCGGCGAACATTCTGTTTCTCGGCGTCGAGGGCTCGGGCAAGACCACGCTTGCCATGGCGCTCGTGCGCGCGTTTGCGCACGAACGCGGCGCGGGCTGGTACCTGCGCCCCGTCGATCGCGGCGCCTACACGTTCGCGACGATCGCGCCAGAGGACTTCAAGCGCGACGGCTTCCCGCGCCAGACCGCGAATGTGCGCGAGATGGCCTGGCGCATCGAGCGCGACGGGGCGGACGTGGGCGCGCTCGAGATTCTCGACTATCCCGGCGAAGTCTACCGCCTCGCCTTTCTCAACGCCGACGACGAGCCCGACCCGGCCGCCTTCCGCGAACGCGCGGCGGCTCATGCGGCGGAGATCGCGCGTCTGCGCGCCGCGCTCGACACGGCCGCGCGCGTGTTCGTGCTCTTCAATCTGCAGGACGCGCTGGATCTGCAGAACAACGACGCGAACCGCGGCGCCGTGTGGGTCACGAACGAATCGCTCAAGGCCGTGAAGGCGCTGCCCTCGCATCCGCAGCTCACGCTCGTCTTCACGCAGGTGGATCGCTACCAGACGGCCGACGACTTTCTGCACGCCTTCACGCCGCGCGAACTCGACCTGATCGGCCACGACCACCCCGACGTGGACTGGGCGATGGTCAGCGTGCTCATGAAGCCCGCAAGCGAATTCGGTATCAACGCCTTCGTGCGCCGCTGCACGGGATTCGCCGACTTCGGCGTGCCGAACGGCCGTCCCGAGGCCGCCGTGCCCGGCAGCGCGCTGCGCCGCCTCGAAGCGGCCACGCGCGCGACCGCGCCGACCGAAGCGCCCGCGGAGAAACCCGAGCCGACCGAAACGCCGGCGCCCCCCGAGCCGTCCAAGCCCGCCGTGCCGCCGGCCGCGGAGACGCCCAAAACGCTGCGCGCGCTGCTGCTCATTGTGTTCGCGCTGGCCTGTGGCGTGGCCGTGTTCGTGCATCTGCGCGCGGCGGCCACGCGCGCCGTAAACGACGTCACACGCGGCGCGGCGACGAACGCCGTTGCAGTGACGCATGCAGCCACACCGACGAACGCGCCCATCGCCGTCGCCACGAACGCGCCCACGGTCGCCTCGCAGCGGCTCGCGAAGCGTCTGGGCACGGCGGCGTGGTCGGCCTGGGTGAAGGCCGAAGCGGCGCGCGTGCGCGCGGTGGAAGCGGCGGCGCGAAAACTCGCGCAGGCGCGCTCCGCATCGTCGCCGCAGGCCGCGCACGAGCCGCTCTGCGAGGCGGCCGAAGCGGGAAACGCCGAAGCGCAGGAAGAGCTGGCGCGCATCTACGACATCTGGGGCTGGGGCGGCTGGGTGCGCACGGCGGAAGAGCGCGGCGCGCCCTGGCGCGACTGGCTGAGGCGCATCGATTTCGCGCCCGACACCAAGGCCGTGTGCGTGTCGCGTCCCGCGCCCAATGCCGACGAATTCCAGAAGCTGGCGCGTGACTGGTACCGCGCGGCCGCCGCGAATGGACGCGCCACCGCCGCCGATGCGCTGGCGCGTCACGGAAAGGCCGAGGTCGCGCCATGACCGGTCTCTTTCCTCTGGCGGTCTACACGGCGGGACACGGCCTTGCCTGGACATACTTGAAGAGCGCGATTCCCTACGCGGAGCTCGACCGCTGCCGCACGCTGCTGGGCGAGCTGCCGGACTTCGACCGCGGCGAGCACGGCTTTGAGGGCGTGGCGGCGGCGGGCGACTTCGTGTTCGCCCTGCGCTGCTTCAACGCGCCGAAGTGGGATTTCTGCGGCCGCGACGCCATGTATCTCGCCGCCGTCTGGATTCGGCGCGACCGCGCGAACTGGGTCGACTTCGACGTGCTGCTGCGCGCGCCGGAACTTGCGCAGCCTTTACGCAAACCACCGCTCCTCTTTCGGGCGGACGCGGCCTGGCGACACGCGCCCGGCCCTGCGATCGCGGGCGACGCGATCCTCTTCCGCCGCAGCCTCCCGAATTGACACCCATCTACCAACTACCAACTCCCAACTCATGACCGATTTTGCGAAAGTCCTGAATCCTGAACAGTGCGCCGCGGCGACGGCGCCGGATGGCCCAATGCTCGTGCTGGCGGCGGCGGGCACGGGCAAGACCCGCACGCTCGTGCACCGCGTGGCCTACCTCGTGGAGAAGGGCGTGCCGCCGGAACGCATCCTGCTGCTCACGTTCACGAACCGTGCCGCGCGCGAGATGCTCGAACGCGCCGAGTCGCTCGTGCCCGGCATGGGCGGCGTGTGGAGCGGCACGTTCCACCACGTATGCGCGCGCCTCCTGCGCCAGTACGGCGCGTGCCTCGGCTACAAGCGCGACTTCACGATCCTCGACGAGGACGACCAGAAAAAGCTCATGGGCCAGTGCGTCAAGGAACTCGTGAAAAACGCGAAGGACTTCCCGAAGAAGGACGTGCTGCTCAAGCTCGTGAGCGACGCGGCGAACAGCTCGCGCACGCTCGAGCAGGTCGTACGCAGCTACCAAACGAAGACGGCGATCGACCCCGAGCCCGTGCTCGCCGTGTGCAACGCCTATGCGGAGAAGAAGCGCGAACTCGGCGCGATGGACTTCGACGACCTGCTCGTGAACGGTTTGCGTCTGCTCGAGGAGAACGACCGCATCCGCGACTTTCTGCAGGAGCATTTCCTGTACGTGCTTGTGGACGAGTACCAGGACACGAACGCGATTCAGTCGCGCTTCACCGATCTCCTCGCCGCCAAGCACCGCAACATCATGGTGGTGGGCGACGACTTCCAGTGCATCTACACGTGGCGCGGCGCAAAGTTCGAGAACATCATGGAGTTCCCCTCGCGCTGGCCGGGCTGCCGCATCGTCAAGCTCGAGCGCAACTACCGCTCCCTCTCGCCGATCCTCGACGTGGCCAACTGCGTGATGAAGGACGTGCGGCACCAGTTCGAGAAGACGCTGCGGCCGTTCCGCACGGGCGCCGCGCCCAAGCCGCGCCTCTTCCACGTCTACGACGGCCGCGCGCAGGCCGAGGCCATTCTGCGGCTGCTCACGGCCATGCCGCGCAACGGCGTGGCCTATCGCGACATCGCGATCCTCTACCGCTCGCACTACACGTCGATCGACATCCAGATGACGCTCACGCGCAACCACATCCCGTTCCGCATCACGAGCGGCGTGGGCGTGTTCGAGCAGCTGCACGTGAAGGACGTGCTCGCGTTCCTGCGCCTCTGTCTCGACCCGACCTCCGAGCTCAGCTTCCTGCGTCTCATCGAACTGCTGCCGGGCGTGGGCGAGACCTCCGCGCGCAAGTACTGGGCCAAGCTCGGCAATGCCTTCGACATCTCGCGCGCGGACGTGCTGGACGCCTTCGGCAAGATGGTCAGCGCGCGCGGCCGCGAGGCGTGGAACCAGGTGGCGAAGGCGTTCGCCGCCGCGCCCGCGCATCTCGCCAACCACGAAGACCGCAAGCTCATCGAGGACTTCACGCAGTTCTTCTACGCCGACCACCTCAAGCAGTCGTTCGAGCCCGAGGACGCGGAGTCCCGTCTCGAGGACCTCGGCGAACTCACGGCGCAGATCGCCTCCACGCCCGGCGGCCTGCGGCAGTTCCTCGACGAAGTCGCGCTCATGACGAACCTCGACGCGCGGGCGCGCGACGATCTGCCCGAAGACCACGTCACGCTCACCACCGTGCACCAGGCGAAGGGCATGGAGTGGCCCGTGGTGATTCTGCCGTGGCTTTCCGAGACCGTCTTTCCGAGCGCGCGCGCGATGGAGAGCGGCAACATCTCCGAGG
>CAVGKN010000127.1:0-4199 GCA_963629855.1 Lachnospiraceae bacterium | reverse complement strand
CGATGGGGTGGCCCAGATGCGCGGCGTGCACGCGGATCTGGTGCGTGCGCCCCGTCTCGATGCGGAACTCCACAAGCGCGAGGCCGCCCTGCCGCTGCAGCACGGTCCAGTGCGTGACGGCGCGCGCGCCATCGCGATCGACCACCGCCATGCGCTTCGCGTCCCACGCCTTGCGCCCGATGAGCGTCTCCAGCGTGCCCGCGGCGGGGTGCGGTGCGCCATGCAGCACGGCGAGGTACGTCTTCTCCACGCCGGTATGCGCCTCGAACGCGCGCCGCAGCGCGAGATACGCGGCCTGCGTGCGCGCGAACACCATCACGCCGCTCGTGTCGCGGTCGAGCCGGTGCACCACGCCCGGACGCGACGCGCTGCCCACGTGCGCAAGTTCCGGATAGCGCGCGCACAGCGCGTCCGACAACGTGCCGGACGGGTATCCCGGCGCGGGATGCACGAGCATGCCCGCCGGCTTGTCGACCACGAGGATCGCGTCGTCTTCGAAGAGGATCTCCACGTGCGTGCTACTTGACCTTTCCCGAGGACGCGCACACGGTCGGCACCGTCCAGGTGCGGCCGCACATCTGGCACGTGATGTCGAGCGTGGGCGGGAGGTTGGTGCGGTCTTCGGCCGGCAGCGAGGCGAGCAGCGCCTGCGCGCGTTCGGCGCTACAGTGGCACGCGAAGCGCAGCGGCCGCGTGCGGCGGATCTCCGCATGGGCGAGCCCCAGCTTGCCGAGCAGCGTGCGCGGCGACGCCGCTCCCGCGCCCAGCGCCTTCGCCGCCGCGCCGCTCGCAAACACGTCGGCCACGCGCGCAAAGGTCTCCGCGTCGCCGTCAGGCGGACATTCCACGAGCAGCCCGCGTGCGTAGACGGGCACGCCGTCGTCGCCCGCCGCCGCCGCCAGCGCCGTGCGCACGCGCCGCTGCAGGGACTGCGCGAAGTAGGCATCAAGCCCGGCGGCGAGCGCCCTCCCCTTCCACGCGGTCGCCACGGCGCCGCTGGAGAGAATCGCGCCCGGAATCGAGCGAATGACCTCGAAGCGTCCTGAATCGCCCAGCGCCTTCACGTCGCGCGGCGTTCCAAGGCCGTCGAAGTCGTCGAGCACCTTCTTCTTCGTGTAGCCGCGCAGTGCACCGGTCTCCGTGCATTCCACGAGAAAGCCCCCAAGCGGCCCCGGACAGTCGAGCCGCCACGTCACGGTTTCATCCGTCTGCGACGTCTCCGCGCCCAACAGCGCCACGCCCGCCAGGGCCTGCCCCAGATAGTACGCCGCCGTAGGGCCGGCCAGATGCCCGCGGGCCAGCGCGCCCGCCGCCGTCGTGCAGTCCACGCACAGCACGGCGAGCTTGGTGGCGGGATCCAGAATCTCGATCAATTCGTCTTTCATCGCGTTGTCTCCGTCAAGGACGCGGTCAGCGCGGCGACCCAGCGCGCGAGACGCGCAGGCGTGTCGCATTCCGCGATGAGGCGCAGGTAGGGCTCGGTGTTCGAGGCGCGCACGGAAATCCAGCCCTCGGCGAATTCGAGGCGCACGCCGTCAATCTCGCTGCGGCCGGTCTCGACGCCAAAAGCCTTTGCAACGGCGAGCACGCGCGCGATCGCCGCGGGCTTGTCCGTGACCGTGAAGTTGAGTTCGCCGGAGTTGGCGTACTTTTCGCGGAGCGGCGCGAGGAATCGCGACACGGTCAGGCCGCGCGCTTTCGCCCGCGCGAACGCGCCGAGCAGGCGCAGCGCGGCGAACGCGCCTGAATCGCAGCCGTGGAAGTCGCGGAAGTAGTAGTGCCCCGCAAGCTCGCCGCCGCAGACCGCGCCCACGTTGCGCAGCAGCACCTTGGCGTAGGCGTGGCCAACCTTGCCCATCACAGGTTCGCAGCCGAGCGCGCGAAGGGCCTCGATCGCCGCGCGGCTCGTACGCACGTCGTGGATCACGGGCGGACGCGCGTCCGTGCCTGCGAGGAACGTCTCGGCGAGCACGGGAATCAGGTAGTCGGGCTGGATGAAGGCGCCCGTCTCGTCCACGAACATGCAGCGGTCGGCGTCGCCGTCGAAGATCACGCCGCAGTCGAGCCCCTGTGCGCGCACGGTGGCGGCGAGCTGTTCGCGCGCGGTGGGCAGCAGCGGATTCGGCGCATGGTGCGGGAAGCGGCCGTCGGGCACGTCGTTGAGAACGACAGCGTTGGGGAAGAGCGCATGGGCGAGGATGGCGGCCATGCCGTCCGAGCAGTCCACGGCCACGCGCAGGGCGCCGGGCTGCGGCCCCGCGCCATGCGCCTGCAGCCAGGCGATGTAGCGGGCGAGGCGCGCGGGGTCGGTTTCCGGAGCGCTCATGCGCTCCGCACCGGACAAGACCTCCTCCGGCACGGGCGCGGTGTCGGCGGCCACGCGGGCGGCGACGTCGGCAAGGCCGCTGTCGAGCCCCACCGGCAGCGCGCCGCGGCGCGAGACCTTGAGGCCATTGTCGCCGGGCGGATTGTGCGAGGCGGTGATCATCACGGAGCCGTCGAAGTCCTCGTCGGCCGTGAAGAAGTAGACCATCGGCGTGGTGGCGCGGCCGAGATCGACGACCTCCGCGCCCGCCGCGCGCAGCCCCGCCACGAGGGCGCGGCGCACGTCGGCGGAGGTGAGGCGCGCGTCGCGACCCACGAGCCAGCGCCGCCCGCCCACCACGGCGGGCAGCGCCTTGCCCACGCGGTACACGGTGGCGAGGTCGAAGTCGACCCCGAACGTGCCCCGCATGTCGTATGCCTTGAAGAACCCCATGCGCTACTTGAGCATGAGCTGCGTGAGCAGCTTCGTGAACCGCGCGGGATCGGGCAGCGGCGAGCCTTCCGCCACGAGCGCCTGCGCGTAGAGCAGATCCACCGCGTCGCGCAGCGCATCGCCCGTGAGACCCTTCATCTTCGCCACGAGCGGATGCGCCGCGTTGATTTCAAGCAGACGCTTCACGTGCGGCACTTCCTGGTTCATCGCGCGCATCATGCGCTCCATCGAGGCGGAAAGCGCGTTCGCGCCGGCCACGAGGCAGCACGGCGAATCCGCGAGGCGCGTGGAGACGCGCACGTCGGAGACGTCGTCCTTGAGCTGTTCCTTCACCGCGTCGAGCAGCGGCTTGAGGTCGGCGCTCGCCTTCTCGTTGGCCTCCTTCTCGGCCTTGCGGTCGTCCTCGCTGCCGAACTGCACGTCGCCCTTGGCCACGTCCACGAGCGTGTGGCCTTCGTATTCGCGCAGGTCGTCCACGAGCCATTCGTCCACGGGGTCGACGAAGAAGAGCACGTCGCAGCCGTGCTTGAGGGCCTGCTCGATCTGCGGCGAGTGGCGCGCGTCTTCGAGGCGCTCGGCGGCGAGGTAGTAGATGTCCTTCTGGTCCTTCGCCATGGCCTTGACGTAGTCGTCGAAGGAGATGCGCGCGCCCTCGGGCGTCTTGGCGGAATAGTAGAGCAGCAGCTTCTTGATGCGGTCGGCGTTGGCGTAGTCGCTGCGCACGCCTTCCTTGAGGATGCGGCCGAACGCGGCGTAGAAGTCCTTGTAGACGTCGGGCTTCTTGTCCTTCATCTCCTGGAGGGCGGTGAGCACGCGGGAGGTGACGGCCTGCTTGATCTTGCGGATCACGGCGTCGTCCTGCAGCATTTCGCGGCTCACGTTAAGCGGCAGGTCCGCGCTGTCCACCACGCCCTTGACGAAGCGAAGGTACTCGGGCAGCAGCATCTCGAAGTCGTCGCCGATGAAGACGTTGCGCACGTAGAGGGAGAGGCCGCGCTTGGTGTTGGGCATGTAGATGTCGAGGCCGGCCTGCTTGGGCAGGAAGAGCAGCGCCTTGAACTCGACCTGGCCCTCGCCGGAGAAGTGGATCGTCTCGAGCGGATCCTGGTAGTCGCGCGTGAGGTGCTTGTAGAAGGCGTTGTAGTCCTCGGGCTTGATGTCCTTCTTCGCGCGCTTCCAGAGGGCGGTCATCGTGTTGAGGGGCTTGGGCGCCTCGGGGGCCTTGTCGTCCTTCTTCTCGTCGTCCTTCTTTTCGGGCAGGCCCTTGAAGAAGATCGGGTAGGCGATGAAGTCGGAGTAGTTCTTCACGAGATCCTCCACGCGCCAGGAATCGAGGTACTCCTCGCACTCGGGGCGCAGGTGCAGCATCACGCTCGTGCCGTACTCGTCGCGCGAACCGTCCTCGATCGTGTAGGAGCCGCCGCAGTCGCTCTCCCACTGG
>CAVGKN010000126.1:0-4205 GCA_963629855.1 Lachnospiraceae bacterium | reverse complement strand
ATTTGAGTAACCCGCGTTAGGGGTACGCTTCGCTGGGGGTGAGGGCTTTAGGGTTCCGCATCGCCCATGACCGCTGCTCGCGGAACGTGCCCTTCACCGCGAGGTCGGCAGACGGATGCCCCGCGCGGCAAAGAACGCGCGCAGGCTCCGCGAGAGATAAACCCACGACCGGCGCTGTCTCGCCTCCATCCGGGCGGCCAGGCGCGTCAGCTCCGCGCGAACGGACGGTTCCTGCAGCGGCGCCACCATGTCCGGGCAACGCGCAATCACCTCGCGCGCCGCAGGTGGAAGCCCGAGACTTTCCAGCGGCACCATCAGCAGACGCCGTCCGTTGACGGTGCGGCCCTCCGCCAGCAATCTCTTCAGACGCCCGACCTCCAGAAAGTCCGGTCGATTGCGTTCCTGGTGCGAATACGCCTGGATCTTGCGCGTGATTTCCTCGATTCCGCCCAGGAAGGAAAAATGCCAGCCGGCATCCCGCACCAGCGTCGAGTCCTTCATGCGACGGACCTTCACGAGCGACGCTCCCCGGTTGCCGGCCTTCGGCGCGAACTTGCAGTACTTGAACCGACGCAGGTTCGCCGTGCGCCGGAACTCGCCATACGTCAACAGCTTCGGACTTCCGAACCAGAGCGGCTTCTCCGCCGAGGCCGCGTTCACGAACATCCGGAAATCGCGCATCGACAGCCACTTGACGCCGGGAAGCGCGAAGGCGCGCGTCAGCGCGGCGGGATTCGGGATCTCGTCCAGATCCGAGACGATGAGCTGCGCATCGTCCGGCAGATCGTCCAGCCCGCGCGCACCGGCATTCCGCTGATGGCTCTCGTAGAGCCACGGATCCGGGGTGTCCGGCCAGTCCTCGACGACGACATGCCGGATCTTCGGCAGCCATTTCGCGTAGCGTTCGCGCTGTTCGGCGAACCACAGCGGCTTGGGTTGCCCGGAGAAGGTGCGCGTTCCCTCCACGAGGACGAATCGGTCCACGAGGGGATCCAGCGTCGCGAGGCGGAGCTCCAGCAAGTCGAACTCCCGGAAGAACGGAAACACGTCAACGACCATTTGCGCTTCTCCTCTCGTCTAGAAGCCCGGATGCGGGGGCGGATTGAGCGCCGCCTCGATGTCCACGTGGTAGTCGTCCACGTCGAACGAAGTGGCGTCGGTGTTCTTCAGTTCCTTCGAGACGCGCCGCTCGAGGGGAACGTCCAACAGACGGTAGAACCCCGTCGCCCGCAGCGCGGCCGGCACGCCGACGAAGAGGTTGCCGCGCGTCGTCACGTCGGAGAAGTCCTTGTTGATGAAGGCGCCGCGCCCGACGATCGAGTAGGCCGGCACCACGGCGCCCTTGCCGACGTTCACGCGGCTGGCGAGCCACACGTTCCGGCCAATGCGGATCGGGCGATAGGGCACGGAGATCCGGCGCTTGTTCTCGTTGTAGACGAGGTGGCAGTCCGAATCCAGCATCTGCACGTCCCAGCCCACGCGCACGTGGTCGCCGATGTCAATCTGCTTCTGGCAGGAGACCATGGCGCGCTGGTTGATCAGCACATCGCGCCCGCACGTCATCTTTCCCGCGACCACGAGGCTCGCCCCGCCACGCACGATGAAGCCCGCGCCGCAGGTCAGGCAGCCCTTGCGCGAAAAGCGAATGAACGTCCACATGCCCTTGACCGAAAAACGCGGCGAAGGCGTGATGCCCCACACGACAAGGCCCGGTCGCGGCGGATCCGTCAGCACGACCGCGCCGCGCCGCAGACCGGCGATGTCGCAGCGCGGCCCGCACAGAACGGGAAACCGCAGCGCCGTGCGCAGCGGAAACAGTTTCAGGTTCACATAGAGCGTCCGCAGCAGGGACGCCTGTTTCAGGATGGCCAGAATCCGCGGCTTCTTCACTGCGCCGTTCCTCCGCAGCATCCGCTTTCGCGCAGCTTCTTCAGCGTTTCGGTGAGGATCGTCGAGCTCGTGCCCTTCGTGTACGGAAAGTAGACCACGCGCACGCCCACGGCATCGAACTTCTTCTCCATCTCCTGCCAGCGCTCGCTCTTGAACCAGTCGTCGCCGACGAAGAGCACGTCGAAGTGCAGCTTCTCCCACATCTTGAACTTGTCGAGGTCGTCCTGCGGAATCGCGGCGTCCACGTACTTGATCGAGCGCACGATCTCGAGCCGCTCCGCGAAGGGAATCACGGCGCGCTTGTGCTTGTAGGCCACAAGCTCATCCACCGACACGCCCACGACAAGCTTGTCGCAGAGGCCCTTTGCGTTCTTGAGCAGATTCAGGTGCCCGATGTGGAAGAGGTCGTAGACCCCGCTGGTGTAGCCAATGACCATTTTGCTCATGTTGTCTCCTGAGTGATGCCGTCCAGGGTCGCCGCGATCACGGCGTCCGTCGCGTGCGGGTAGTTGACGCAGACCTCGCGCGCGGCGAAGGCGCGGCGCGCGGCCGCGTCGGGGTCGTCGCCCGCCAGCACCACGCGGCGGATGAACGCGAGCACGTCCTCGTCGGTGCGCGCGCGCGTGACGTGTTCGGCCAGGCGGCGGCTGAACGGCAGGAACTGCTCCTCCACCTGGTCGTCCGCCAGCAGATAGCACTGCGGGCGGCCCGTGTAGAAATACTCGGCGAGAAAGGACCCGCAGTCGTGGATCAGCGCGTCCGACTGCGCGAACGTCTCGAAATAGTCGCCGCCGCGCTGGAACTCGACGTTCGGATAGGCCTCCATCTGCGCGGCATACGCCGCCGTCTTCGCCTCGCCCCACCACTTCGGAGTCGCCAGCCGCGCGAAGAGAAGCGGATGCGGACGAAACACGAAGTCGATCTCCGGGAACAGACCCGGCAGCCGCAGCAGCAGATCGGCGTTCTTGAGGAACGACGAGAGCGAGAGGCCGTCCGCCGCGCGGTCGATCGAATGGTGCGGGCACACCACGATCTTCTTCCGCCGCGACGCCGCGGCGTCCTCTGGCCGCATCAGCTCCGCGAGGCGGTCCATCTTGCAGTAGCCGGAAACGACCGTGTTCTCCGCAAGCAGCGGATTGCGCCGCACGTTCATCTCGCGCGTCGCCGCGTTCGACACGAAGTAACGCCACGCGAGGACGATGTTCGGCAGAAACGGCGTCTTCTTCTCGTTCGAGCAGAAGAGCCCCCCGTAGCCGTAGTAGAGCACGGCCACGAGCGCGCGCGCCGAGAGGCGTTCCGTCGTGTAGGCGGGGAGCGTCTGGTCTTCGTAGAGCACGGTGCTGTAGACGAGATCCGCGTCGAGCGGCTGCGCCGTGCGCGTGTCGGGGTCGTAGAGCGGGCGCACGGCGGCGCCGTAGCGGGCGGCGAGCGTGGCGACCGTCTTGGCGAGCGTCTCGCGCAGAAACGCCTCGCCCCGCGTCACGCGCGGCGCCACGGCGATGAAGCAGTCGAAGCGCGGGTCGTCCTTCAGGCGGCGGTAGACGCTTTCGCCGGAGAACATCGAGGCGTCGCACACGAGGAAGGCCACGCGCACGCGCTCCCCGCGCGCGAGCAGGTCGCGTATGCGCCGCGCGCGCGCCGCGTAGCGCGCGCGCACCGCGGGCGCAAGACGCGCCATGCGCGCATCGCGTGCGCGGTCGAGCCAGCGCCGCCGCACGCGATGCCGCATCCCCTTCACGGGGATCAGGGCCGTCGCCAACCGAATCAGTCTTTCAATCACGACAGATCGTTTACCGGAATCCGCCTACTGCACGCGGCCCGTGTAGGCTTTAACGCCCGAATCTTCGATCTTCGCCTTGAAGAACGCTTCGGCCGCCTTTCCGTGTGCGCGGTTCCACGGCCGCGGACCGCCCTCAAGCTGCACCACCCAGAGCTTGAGCTGCTTCTTGTGCCAGTTGACCTCGCAGGTCGTGCCCCACGCGCCGCCGTGGCCGAACCAGGCGTTCTCATTGTCCGTTTCCGGCGCCGAGAGTCCGAGCGAGTAGCCGCCCATGCCCTTCGGACGCGACGAGACGGCGAGCAGGTTTTTCACCGTCTCCTCCTTCAGGATGCGCGCGCCGTTCTCGCCCACGCCCAGGTTCATGAGCATCTTGTAGAACTTCAGCTGGTCGCTCGCCGTCGTCCAGAGTCCCGCGCCCGCGGAGGAAAAGACGCGGCTGCGGTCATTGTAGGGACGCTTCATCATCGCATGCTCGTAGAGATACTTCGCCGGCTTGTTCTTCACGCATACGTAGCTCTCGACGATGTGCGTGAGC
>CAVGKN010000125.1:0-4223 GCA_963629855.1 Lachnospiraceae bacterium | reverse complement strand
GTGCGCGGCGCTGCTCGCCTCCGACCAATTTGACTTGCACGACTGGCTGCTCGATGCGGGCACGTCCACGCAGGTCGTCAGCGGCGGGCCGTGGGCGCTCGGCGTGGGCGGCGCGTGGAAGCCGCGCACGCGGCGCGAGACCGTGCTGCAGCTGACGGCGGGCGCGCTGTCGGGCAGCGGCTTCGAGCTGCGCGGCGAGCACATCCTCGACGTGCGGCGCGGCGGCCCGGCCACACGCTGGGCGCAGAGCTGGGCGCGGGCGCGCACGGGCGCCGTGGCCGACGCGCTCTCCACGGCCGCGCTCGCGCTCGACGCGCGGGAACTCGAGGCCGCGTGCCGTACGCTGGAGGCGGGCGCCCTCGTGGCGCGCGCCCAGCGGCCGCTCCTCGACCGCTTTCGTGATCCTTTGACCGCATTCGGGCGCATCCCTTGAACGGAACGGCCGATTTTGATAAACTTTTTGTGAAAAATGGGGTACGACGATGACCAAGACAATTCGTTTCTATCTGGAGAAAAACGCGCGTGAGACACCGCAGGCCGTGGCGCTGCGCTACAACGTGGCGAAGGAGTGGCACACGCGCACGTGGGCGGAGTTCCTTGACGGCGTGCGCGCCGTGGCCGAGGCCTACGGGCCGCGCTTCGCGCTCAAGCCCGGCGTGGAGAACGTGGCGCTCATGCTCGGCAACAGTCCCGAGTGGATGGAGGCCTATCTCGCGTGCAGCGGCGCGGGCGTGAGCGTGGTGCCGCTCGACCCGAAGCTGCACAGCGCCGAAGTCGCCTACATCCTGAAGAACGCCGGCGCGGTCGTGGTGACGACGGACAAGGCGCACCTCGACCTCATGCGCCTCATCGCGCCGGAACTGCCCGACCTGCGCGCCGTGGTGCTCGTGGACGGAGACGGCAAGACGTTCGAGCCGCTGCGGGACGGCGCCGTGGCGGTCTGCGACTACGTCGCGCTGCGCGACGATCCGGCCACGCGCGAGAAGGCGCGCGGCGACGCGGCCTGGTACGCGGCCCACGTGGCGCAGGAGGCGGACGTCGCCTCGGTGATCTACACCTCCGGCACCACGGGCAAGCCCAAGGGCGCGATGCTCACGCAGGCGAACTTCGTCGAGGACATCGACGGCGGACAGCAGGCGTTCGACGGCATCGTGGTGGACGGCCGCGACACGCTGCTCGTGGTGCTGCCGCTCTTCCATGCGTTCTCGTTCTGCACGAACTTCGTGCTCGGCCTTTTCCGCGGCTGCGAGATGGCGTTTGTGCGCTCGCTCTACACGATTGGCGAGGATCTGCACGTGCTGCGCCCCACGATCGTGATGAGCGTGCCGCTGCTTGCGGAGAAGATGTACGACCGCATCGACGCGAAGATCAAGGCCTCGAAGCGCGCGAAGATTCTGATGGCGATCGGCCTCGGGGCGCTCGTGCGCGCCAACGTGCGCAAGGGCCTGGGCGGGCGGCTGCGCATCATGATCGTGGGCGGTGCGCCGTGTCCGCACCACGTGCTTGAAGGCTACAAGCGCCTCGGCATTCCCGTGTTCGAGGGCTACGGCCTCACGGAGTGCTCGCCCGTCGTTTCCATCGCCGGGCCGAAGACGGCGAAGATCGGCACGATCGGCCACAAGCTGCCGAACATCGAGATCCGCCTCGCCGAGCAGAACGAGCAGGGCGTGGGAGAGCTGCAGGTGCGCGGCCCGATCACGATGAAGGGCTACTGGCACAACGACGCCGCCACGGCGGACGCCTTCGACGAGGGCGGTTGGCTCAAGACGGGCGACCTTGCCTCCGTGGACGAGGCCGGGCTCATCTCCATCCGCGGGCGCAAGAAGGCGCTCATCGTCAACCGCGAAGGCAAGAACATCTACCCCGAGGAGGTCGAGAACCGCATCGGCGCGGATCCCGTGGTGGCGGACTGCGTGGTGGTGGGCTACCTCACGGGCGGCGTGCCGGGCGAGAAGATCGGCTGCGTGGTGCATCCCAACATGGACGTGCTCAAGGAGATGAACAACGGCGTGGACGTGACGTGGGAGGCGGCCGAGAAGGAGGCGCGCGCGCGCATTCACGCGCAGTGCCAGCACCTCGCCGACTACAAGCGCGTGCGCAAGGTCGTGATTTCACGGGAACCGCTCGAACGCACCTCCATCCAGAAGGTGCGCCGCGTGGCCTACAAGGGAAAGCTGGACGAATGATGAAGCACTGGAAACCCTACATGCTCGGCCCGCTCGTGTTCGTGGCCGGGCTCCTCGCGCTCGTGGCGACGTGGCTGCTCCTCGATCCGCTCACGCTGCGCCACTATTTCGACGACAGCGGTTACTCGGTCTTCGAGCTCGCCACGATTCCGTTCTATCTCGCGATCGTGCCGCTCGTGTGGTGGAAGTGTCCGTTCACGGGCTCGCGGGCGCGGCGCACGCTGCTGTGCGCGGCCGTGACGTGCGTGGCACTCATGGCGGTGGTGAAGGAGATGGATCTGCACGTGATGGCGATGCGCGCGCTCTTCCCGCAGGTCATCAACGCGGACGGCAGCGTCTATGGCCTCGTGAAGCCCAACGGCAATCCGCTCACGGGCACGGCGTTCAAGATGCGCTTCCTCACGAACGCGGGCGCGCCGCTGGCGGCGAAGGCGTTCGTGGTCGCCTACTTCGCGGCGTTCTTCGGCGTGTTCGCCGCGCTGCTCGCCTACTTCTTCCCCGCGCTTGTGCGCGAGTTCTTCCGTCTGCATCCCGTGGCGTGGACGATCGCGTGCTTCGGCACGTGCGGCGTGATGGTGCAGCTGAGCGACCGCATGCCGTCCTGGGTGCGCCACATCCGCGGTCTGCCCAAGGGCGACGGCAACGACGCGCTTTCCGCGCTCGCCACGGCGCTCGAGGAAGGCGGCGAGATGCTGCTCGCCATTCTCGCGCTTCTCGCCATCTGGCAGGCCTGGCGCATCTACCGCGACGCGGACGAGACGCTTCAGGCGTAGCGCGTCCTATTTCGCGCCGGAGGCCGCGCGCTGCACGAGCTGGATGTAGCGGATCGTCTCCACCACGGTGTCGAGCGACACGGGGAAGGGCGCGGCCGTGCGGATCGTGGTGTACAGGGTGCGCCAGAACGCGACGTCGCCGCTCTCCGTCTCTTCGGCGAGCGTGGCCGGCACGTCGATCACGGGAATCTGCTCGTGCAGGTCTTCGAGCGGCGGCGTGCGTACGCTCGAGCGGCGGCGAGGGAACTTGAAGTCCGGATCGACGATGTGGTAGTTTCCGGTGGAGGCGCCGGCCTGCACGGTGAAGACGCCCCGCGTGCCGCGCACGGTGAAGAGCGGTTCCGCAGGCGGCAGATGCCCGCCGCAGAGCTCGATGTCGGCCGTGACGGCGCCGCGCGACTTGAGCACGATGTGCGCGAAGTCCTCCGTGTCGCCGAGCGAGACGAGGCGCTTGAGCTCGCTCCAGAGCTGCGCGGGCGGGGTGCGCATGAGCGCCAGGGCCTGCAGCAGGGCCTCCTGGCCGAGATACCAGGCGCAGCCGCCCTGGCAGCTCTTGAGGCTCTGCCAGTCGTCGCGCCGCAGATAGTCCTGCACGCGCACGCGCACTTCGAAGACCGAACCCAGGCGCGTGTCGTCGAGCGCGGCCTGCGCGAGACGGAACTCCGGCGAGAAGAGGCCGGGCGTGTAGGTGAAGAGCTTGCCGCGCGTCTTCACGGAGGCAGCCTGCAGCAGTTTGGCGTCTTCCTGCGACGTGACGAGCGGTGTCTCCACGACCGTCCAGCGGTTTCGGCGCAGGTTTTCGAGCGCGAAGGCCGCATGGCCGCGCGTGGGCAGCGACACGAGCATGAGGTCGATTTCGGGGTCGTCGACCATGTCGTCGAGCAGCCGGTAGGTGCGCACGGAAGGGTAGTCCTTCTCGACGATGTCGCGGCGTTCCTTCAGCAGATCGCATACGGCCACGACCTGGTAGAGGTCGGGAAGCGCCTTGAAGACAGGCACGTGGGTGTGTAGAGCCGCCCGTCCCAGACCCGCGATGCCGACGCGGATGGGTGGACGCTGCATATTGAGTTGGTTGTTCGCCATGGTCTCTGGTCTCCTAAACTTCGTTCTGCGATTTGTCAGCAAGTCTACCGAAAGTTCGCGCATTTGTCAACCCCGCATTTCCCGCTCGCGTTTGTCCGCTCTCTTGCGTCGGGGCGCAGAGAGTGGTATAATTTTCACGCTATGTCCAAGATTCTCATCGTTGACGACGAACCGCGCATTC
>CAVGKN010000124.1:0-4242 GCA_963629855.1 Lachnospiraceae bacterium | reverse complement strand
CGTGGCGGTGGACGATGCGGTCTCACTACGGGACCCGGCATCGACCCCGCCCGATCCATTCCCCTCAGTGCGATGAACGGGCCCGCAAGGCCGTGGCGACGCTCGCGCCGAGCATGCGCACGAGCTCGCCCGACTCCCGCCACAGGGCGTCGACCGCGGGGTCGGGCGCGAACTGGACGCTGGCTGCTGGCTGCTGGAATGCTGAATTGTTCGGCCGACGCATTTTTTGTCCCATTCAGCCCCGTATGGCAAGAGCAGAGTCTTTTAATGCGTCGGCCGTAAGGTCTTTACAGACGAAGCGGGAATTGATAAACTACGCAACATCTATGCACTATTCATTGTCTATCCTGAAACAGGGGCTGTTGATTCTGGCCCTGGGCCTCTGCCTGGCGGGATGCCGCCGCACGGACGTGCGGGCCTTTGCCATCGACGTGCCGCAAGCGACCGCGGCCGACGTGCCCGTGATCACGGCCGCGCTGCGTCCCTACGGCGGCGTCATCGCAAGTTCGATCGCGTTCGACGAAACGGCGCACCGCCTCACGCTGCGCTACGACTCGATGCAGATCGCCAAGAAGAACATCGAGATGGCGATCGCCCAGATCGGCTTTACGGCCAACGGCGTCACGCCTGAATCGATCGGCGCGAAGTCCAAGGCCGCGGCCGCGCGCTGAACGGGGCGGCGCAATGGCGGCGTTCGCCGAGGAGATCGCCTCGTTCCGCGCGTGGATCGCGCTGGAGCGGGGGCTCTCGCCCAAGACGCTCGAAGCCTATGGGCGCGACGCGTGCGCTTTCACGGCGTTTCTCGTCTCGCGCGGTCGCACGACGCCGGCGGCCCTTACGCGCGCGGATGTGCTTGCCTACCTCGACGCCCTGCGCGCACAGCGCAAACGGCCGTCCACGCGGGCGCGCGCGTTCATCGCCGTGCGCGAGTTCATCCGTCATCTGCAGAACGAAGGCCTCATCAAGGCCGATGTCACCGAAGGTCTTGAGGCACCGAAGAAGACGCAGACCCTGCCGCGCGTGCTGGACGAGGAGACCACGCAGCGTCTCGTCACGTCCGTGGACGGCACCACGCCGCGTGACCTGCGCGACCGGGCGATGCTCGAAATGCTCTACGACTGCGGGCTGCGTGTGAGCGAACTGTGCGCGCTCGAACTGCGCGACTTCGTGGCGGAGGCGGAAATCGTGCGCTGCCGCGGCAAGGGCGCGAAGGAACGGCTCGTGCCGATGGGGGGCGCGTGCGGACGCGCCGTGCGGCGCTATCTCGAATCCGCGCGCGACACGTTTACAAAGGGCAACGCCACGGAGGCGCATCTCTTCGTCACGCGTCTGGGGAAGCCGTTCTCGCGCATGGGCGTCTTCAAGATGCTGCGCGAGCGCACGGCGGCGGCGGGCCTCGACGCGGCGGCGGTGTCACCGCACGTGCTGCGCCACTGCTTCGCCACGCACTTGCTCGAACATGGCGCGGATATCCGCGCCATTCAGGACATGCTCGGGCACGCCTCCATCGCCACCACGCAGATCTACACGCACGTCGATCACGCGCGATTGGGCGAAGTACATCGCCTGCACCATCCGCGCGCGTAGGCGCTACTTCACGTAGTAGACCGACGTCATGCTGGGCTTGCGCACGCGAATGACGCCGATCTGGTACCACGGCTGGCGGATGTTGCGGAACACCGCCTTGATGCGCGGCAGCGACGTCTTCGGCACGATCAGCACGAAGCCGATGCCCATGTTGAAGACGCGGTACATCTCGTCGTGGTCGACCTTGCCCTGACGTTCGATGAAGTTGAAGATCATGGGCACGTCCCACGTGGTGCGGTCGATCTCGCACGCGACGGACTTGGGCAGAACGCGCGGAATGTTGTCCGGGAAGCCGCCGCCGGTGATGTGCGCCATGCCGTTGATCTTGATCTTGTTCTCGAGCAGGCGCGAGACCGGCTTGAGGAAGCTCTTGTGCACGGTGAGAAGGGCGTCGCCGATCGTCTGCCGCGTGCCCGGCAGCTTGTCGAAGGGGGACATCTGGCAGATGTCGAAGAACACGTGGCGGGCGAGGGAGAAGCCGTTCGTCTGCAGGCCGCCGGAGGGGAGGCCGATCACGACGTCGCCGGCGCGGATGGACTGGCCGGTGATGAGCTGCTTGCGCGAGACGGTGCCCACGATGGTGCCGGTGAGGTCGTACTCGCCCATGGGATAGAGCCCCGGGAGCTCGGCCGTCTCGCCGCCGAGCAGGGCCATGTTGTTCTCCTTGCACGCCTTGCACAGGCCGGAGACGATCTGGCGGAAGACGGGGCCGTCGAACTTCGAGGTGCCCACGTAGTCCATGAAGAAGAGCGGGCGCGCGCCCTGCACGAGGATGTCGTTCACGCAGTGGTTGACGATGTCTTGGCCCACGGTGTCGTGCTTCTTCATCATCACGGCGACTTTGAGCTTGGTGCCCACGCCGTCGGTGGAGGAGACGAGCAGGGTGTCCTTCGTGAAGCCCTGGGGCAGACGGCAGAGGCCGCCGAACGAGCCGATGCCGCCCACGACGTTGACGGTCTTCGTTTCCCCGACCATGGTCTTGATGGCCTGAAGGGCATCCATCTTGTTGTCGATGTTCACGCCGGCGGCGGCGTAGGCGGATTTTGCGACGGGCGCAGGACTGATCACGGTCTCGTTCTCCTTGAATCGAATCTCGTTTTCTTCACCCCCATAAGAGGGCGAAAACGGCTAAAAGTCTACCATATTTTTTTTCTTTTTGCAACCCCTTGACGGCGCATCGCGGGATTTGATATACTAACTCGCTTGACACCTCAGCATATACTTGAATTATCGTCTGGAGTCGGCATGGCCACGAAGAAGAACACGAAAGCGCACGCATCTGCGGCGTCTGCGAAGGCGGCGACCGCGAAACCGAAGACGGAAACGAAGAAGCCCGAGAAGAAGGCTTCTCCGGCGCCGTCCCGGCCAGAGGCGCTGGCCGAGAAGCCCGCGAAGAAGCGGCGCGCGGGGCGCAAGCCGCGCGTGGACGAGGACAGCGTGCTCGACGATACCGGGTTCACGGAGGCGGACAAGGCCGAGCCGGCGTTCACGCGCACGGCAGAGGACGAGGAGGAGGCCGAGGAGGCCGAGGCCGCCGCCCGGGACCGCGACTTCGAGAAGGTGGCGGCGCTGGACGTCGACCGCGCGGCCTATGCCGACGCCGACGACGTGCCCGACCGCGTCGACGACGACCTTGAAATCGCGCCGCTTGACGATCTTTCCTCCATCCAGCCCTCCACGGGCTATGGCGACGACTTCGACTACGGCGACTTCGAGGATCCCTACAGTTCGGGCGGTTTCGGCGGTCGCAGCGTGCTCGGCGCCGAAGAGCGCAACGCCGTCATCCAGGAAGTGAAGCAGTACGCCGAGCGCAACGGCGGCTACGTCACCTACGATGAGCTCAACCGCATCGTGCCGGCCACCGTGCAGGACGAATCGACCACGGACGAATACCTTTCGATCCTCCAGGCCCTCAACGTGGACGTGATCCGCGCCGAGGACGTGGACGCCTACCGCGCGAACAAGGATCGCCAGGGCGACAGCCGTCTGCAGGCCGCGCGTGTGCAGGAAATGATCGACGACTCGATCCACATGTACCTGCACCAGATGGGCCGGGTGCCGCTGCTCACGCGCGACCAGGAAATCGACATCTGCCAGCGCATCGAGGACAGCGAGGAGGTCACGCAGGATCTGTTCAACCGCTTTGCCTTCACGCCGAAGCTCTACATGGATCTGCTCGGCCGTCTGGAGAGCATGCAGGAGCGCTTCGACCGCGTGGTCAACGATTCGTTCGAGGACAACCGCGACGCCTACATGAACAAGATGCCGGAGTTCCGGCAGATGCTGATGGACGTCACGAAGCAGATCTTCGCCGCCCAGGCGAAGCTGCAGGAGGTCAAGCGCAAGAAGGGCGCCACGCCGCAGCAGCTGCGCGGCGCGGAGAAGTCCGTGCAGAACGCGCACGCCAAGCTGCGCGAGGTGTTCAACGCGCTGAGCTTCAAGCAGAAGGTGCTCGAGACGCTGTGCCTGGAGGCGAGCGAGAAGATCTACCTGCCCTACAAGCAGTGCTGCGAGCGTCGCCGCCAGCTGCTCGCCCAGCACGCCTCGAAGCGCCGCGACGCCGAGCTGGCCGTGCTGCGCGCGAAGATCGAGAAGCTCGAGGCGAGCTTCGGCATGCCGCCGGACGAATTTACGAAGACGTTCGAGACGATGAGC
>CAVGKN010000123.1:0-4260 GCA_963629855.1 Lachnospiraceae bacterium | reverse complement strand
GCGCGCCGTGGTGCCGAAGCCCGGCAGCGTGTAGGCGTGGATGCCCTTCCGCTCGAGCTCGAGCCGGTCGAACGCCTCCACGCACACGAGCAGCGCGAGCGCGCTGTCGAGCCCGCCCGAAAGCCCGAGCACCACGTTCGCGCAATGAATCGCATTGAGTCGCGTGGCAAGCCCCGTCGCCTGAATGGCGAGAATCTCCTCGCAGCGCGCGTCGCGATCCGCCCCCGCGCGCGGCACAAACGGATGCGGATCGAGCGGGCGCAGGAGTTGATCGTTGGTCGTTGGTCGTTGGTCGTTGGGGGACGGCAGATGAGAGACGATGCGGCGAACGTCGCCCACGGTCTTGGCGGCGCTGCGGAAGGCAAAGTTGGCCGAGCGCTCGAAGTCGAGGAAGCCCACGTCGACGTCGGCCATCGTGACCTGCGGCTCGCGCCGGAAGCGCCGCCCTTCCGCGAGCAGTGCGCCGTTCTCGGCAATCAGCGCGTGGCCGCCGAAGACGAGATCCGTGGTCGATTCGCCCACGCCCGCGCCCGCGTAGACGTAGGCGGCGAGACAGCGCGCGGACTGCCCGACCACGAGCGAACGCCGGTACTCGGTCTTGCCCACAAGTTCGTTGGAGGCGCTCAGGTTGAGAATCACGTTCGCGCCGCGCAGCGAAAGGCGCGTGGAGGGCGGATTCGCCGTCCACATGTCCTCGCACAGCTCCACGCCCGCGACCACGCCGTCGCCAAGGTCGAAGACGAGGTCGTTGCCAAACGGCACGGTCGCGCCGGCGAGCGTGACCTCGCGCTCCGTCGCGTCGAGCGCGCTCGCGAACCAGCGCGACTCGTAGAACTCGTGCGTGCTGGGCAGATACGTCTTCGGCACAACGCCGACGAGACGCCCCGCCACCACGATCGCCGCGCAGTTGTAGATGCGCCCGCTCACGCGCACGGGCAGACCGAGCGCCACGAGCCCCTCGCCGCACTGCGGCAGCAGCGCGGCGAGCGCCGCCTCCGCCGCGTCGAGGAGCGCGGGCTGGTAGAAGAGATCGGCACAGGTGTAGCCCGTGAGGCAGAGCTCGGGCAGCACCACGATGCGCGCCCCCGCCGCGGCGGTCTGCCGCAGAATCGCCGCAACGGCCTCTTCGTTGGCGGCCACGGCCGCCGGCGCGACCGGCGGCACCGCCGCCGCCACGCGCGCGTATTCGGATCTGGACGTCATCGTTTCCCTTTCTGTTTCCGCCGCCTCCACATCACATAGGCGACGATCGCAGCGTAGTAGGCGAGCAGACCCGAAGCCACGAACACCCACATGGACGTGTCGTGCGTGTAGCCCACCTGATTGTCCTCGGCGTAGCGCACGCCGAAGCCCGCAAGCAGCAGAAAGACCGCGCCCGCGAGCGACGCGACGCACCGTTTCTTCGTGTATCTCATAAATGCGCCCACTCCGGTTCAGGTGTGCGGATCTCCATCTCGTCGCCCGAGACGGGATGGCGGAACTGCGCGGCGAGCGCGTGGAGGCAGTGCCCCTGCTGCCCTTCCACGGCGAACGCGCCGTAGAGACGGTCGTTGACGATGTGCATCCCCGCGAGGGCAAGCTGCGCGCGGATCTGATGCGTGACGCCCGTGCGGATGGTCACCTCCAGCAGCGTACGCGTCTCGTTGCCGCACGTGGTGAGACCGATGGGCGCGAACTGCGTGACGGCGCGCAGCGGCGCGGCGCGCACCTTCGCGCGCGCCCGCGAAATGTCGATCATCCGGCAGAACGGCAGCGTGGGGTCGTGCACGAGATCGTTCTCGAGCGTGCCGCCCACGGCGACCGCGCCCTCCACCAGCGCAAGGTACGTCTTCACAACCGTCTGCGCGGCGAACTGGCCACGCACGTGCTCGAACGCCGCCGCCGTGCGCGCCACGAGCACGAGCCCGGAGGTGTCCGCGTCGATGCGGTGCAGCGCGCCCGCGAGGAGCGGCTGGTCGCCGAGGTCGCGACATTCGGGATGGTGCGCGACCACGCCGTTCATGAGCGTGCCGCGTTCCCGACGCGAGAGCGGCTGCACGGCCATACCCGCGGGCTTGTCGTAGGCGAGCAGCGCACCATCGGCGAAGACTTCGCGCAGGGGCACGTCCGGATCCGGCGCCACGCGATTGTCCTTCTCCTCCGCCAGCGCCACCACGCGCACGGTCTCGCCGCCGCGCAGCTTGAGGCCCTTGATCGCCGCGCGCCCGTTCACGAGCACGTCGCCCGCCGCGCACGCCTCGCGGCAGAACGCACGCGACGAGGTAGGATACTGAGCGAACAAGGCGGCGTCCAACCGGACGCCGCCTTCGTGCGCGATGAATTCCGCGTTCTCAATCATAACGGTCGGTGATCACGGAGGGCAGCGGCCCCAGTCCTTCCCAGGTGCGGTTCGACGACCACGGCAGATCGGAATCCTCCGCCGAGTCGGCAATGCAGCCCGCGAGGAAGCCCAGGGCGAGTGCGCCCGCAAGCGCACACGCCCAGGTCGCCACGCGCCGCGCCGCCTTATTCGGCAAACACGACATCGCCCTTCTGGACCTCGCTCTGCTGCCAGTTGCCGAGAATCTCGGCAATCACGAAATTCTAGCCCGCCACGCTCTGGCGCAGACGCAGACGGCCCACGTACTCGCCCGCCGGGCCCTTGAAGCCGGGACGGCGAATGCCCATCTCGAGAAGCGGCAGCGCACCCTGGCGTTCCGGTCCGAGCATTTCCTTCATCGTCGCGTCGTCGAACTCGATCACCGCGAGCAGGAACTTCGTGTTGATCTCCACGATCTTGCCCTTGTCGCCCGCCGTGAGCGCCACCGTGGAGACGCCACCCTGCGCCGCCATCGACTGCTTGGCCGCCCTCGCCTGCAGCAGCTTCTTCAGCTGATCCACAAGCTTCTGGCTCTTCACGAGATCTTCCTTCACGGCCTCCGTCTCGTCCTTCGCGCTCTGTACTTCGTCCTTGAGGGACTTGACTTCGGAGTTGAGGTCATCGACCTGCGACTTCGTCTTGGTGAGCTGCTCCTCGACCGCAGCCTTGGCCTGCTCGAGGTCGGCGACTTCCTTCTTCTTCTCCTCGATGGTGATCTTGTCCTGGCGGCCTTCAGGCTTGAGCTTGTTGTAGTCGTTCACGAGCGCCTCGAGTTTCGCGCGGGCGCTGGCCAGTTCGGCGCGCGTGGTGTTGAGCGTGGCCTGCTGGGTCTTCGCGCGGTCGAAGAGCAGGTCGAGCAGTTCCTGCGCCGTGCCCGGCCCCTTCTTCACGAAGTCTCCGGGATTGGCGGCGTCGGGGATCTTCTCGCCGTCGGCGCCCGTCTTGTAGAGCTTGCGCAGCTGGATGCGCTCCTTGTCATCCCACTTCAGCGTGTCGAGGTTCGCCGTTTCAAGCTGCACGGGATAGTCCTCAAGCAGATTCTCCGTCTCGGGCGTATCCAGGAGCTTCGCCTCCACGGGCGAGATGTCCTTGCGCGCCTCGGGCACGTTGGCGGGCTTCGTGGCATCGGTCTTCTCGATCGTGCTCGAAATCTTCACGATGTAATCTTCGAGCTGTCTGTTGCGATCTTTGAGCAAGTCCTTCTTGTCGAAGAGCTTGAACTCCAGAAAAAGCGCGAGAGCCGCGACCTCGAGGATCACGTAGACGAGTGCGTGCACAGCCTTGTTCATGTTTGGTTTCTACCTCTTGTAGGACAAAATCTCATGCCCCCGCAAACCGAGTTCGCGGAAACACACCATAAAGCATAGAGGATTTTTCGGCGTTTTGCAATTCAAAAATGAAAAAAGTTTTGCCGTCTTCCGCAAGTATGCCATGACGGCATACTTGCGGAAAATGCACTTGGCGCGGAGAACCGCGCATCACCCTCTACTTCCCGACCTTCAGCACGATGAAGCTCGACGCCGGAAGAGTCAGGTTCTGCACCGTGCCCGTCGGCTGGAACGCCGCCGTCGTCGGAACGACGGCATCCGGTTTCGCGACCGTGTTGCAGGCCTTCAGATCGTCCGAGTGCAGCGTCGTGAGCGTACCGGGCTTGAGCGCGGACACGCCCTTGAACGAGATCGCGACCTTCTGCTCCTTCGGCGCGGCGTTGGCGATCTTCACGATGTAGACATTCGCCTTCTTGTCGAAGCACGCCGTCGCGAAAAGCCCGTCCGCGCCCGTCACGGCCTTGTCATTCTCCTTCAGCGACAGCACGTGCGTGCCCGCGTTCCGCGAATACAGCTGCTGGACGTAGTAGTTCGGCGTGCGCAGGACCGAGAGGTTGTCGAACCAGATGAGGT
>CAVGKN010000122.1:0-4286 GCA_963629855.1 Lachnospiraceae bacterium | reverse complement strand
CTGACGGACAGGCGACACGCGAGGCGATCCTCGACGCGGCGACGGACGAGTTCGCGGCAAAGGGCTATGAACTCGCATCCGTGCGCGCGATCTGCGCGAAGGCGGGCGCGAACGTCGCGCTTGCGAACCGCTATTTCGGCTCGAAGGAAAACCTCTACCGTCTTGTCGCGAAACGGCTCTTCGGCGATCTCGGCGCCCCACTCGCGAAACTGGCGGATGACGTGACGGACGAGACGACCTGGCGCGCGGCCGTGCGCACGTGGATCGACGACTTCCTCTTCATGACTCTGCCAACGCGAAAGGCGCAAAAGCGCTGCGCCGCGCTCTTCCGCCACGAGGTCACGCATCCGACCACGTTCCAAAATGAATTTCGCCGTCTCTTCGGCAAGCCCGTCTACGATTCATTGCGCCGGCTTCTCGCCTACAAGATCACGGACGACGTCGAACTCGACCTCTGGACGGCGTCCGTCTGGGCGCAGGTGAGCGTCTACGCGCTTGCGGACAAGTCGTGGCACACGTCGTTTCGTCCGAAGGGAATGAGCGACGCCGAGTGGGCCGCCCGCATCTGCGACCATATCTGCTCGCTCGTCTTGGGGCCGTCGCCTGAAGACGATGCGGGGACAAGCCTCCCTCAACGGGCGAGGAAAGGAAAATGGGCGAAGACGTCCTGCGTGTAGAGGTAGAGTTCGCCGCCGATCCAGGAACTGGCCGCCATGAGCGTGATCGAGATCGCGATGAGCTTCACCGCGAAACCGAGCGTCTGCTCCTGGATCTGCGTGAGCGCCTGCAGCAGCGACACGAGGATGCCCACCACCGTGGCGACGAGAATCGGGATCAGCGAAAGCTTGAGCACGAGGATCAGGCACTGCTGGGCGTAGAAGATCAGTTGCGCGTGGCTCATGGCGTCTCCCTCAGTGGATGTAGGACTGCACTAGGCCCTGGATGAGCAGCGTCCAGCCATCGACCATCACGAACAGCAGCAACTTGAACGGCAGCGAAATCGTCACGGGCGAGACCATCATCATGCCCATCGCGAGCAGAATGTTCGACACGATGATGTCGATCGCGATGAACGGCAGATAGACAAGGAAGCCGATCTGGAATGCCTTCGTAAGCTCCGACACGCAGAACGCCGGAATGAGGATGAAGAAGCTCTTCGAATCGACTTCGATGTGCTGCGCCTCGCCCTTCTCGTCCTTCGGCGCCCACAGCTTCTCGGCCGTGCGCGTGAAGAACGCAACCTGCGCCTCGGAGGTCTCGCGGACGAGGAACTGCCGATACGGCTCGGCCGCGCGCGCGGCGAGGTCGGTCTGGTAGAGCACTTCCGGCTTGTTGTCCTTCAGCCCCTGCTGCAGCGTGTTCCAGCTCTCCGAGACGGCCGGCGCCATGATGTAGAACGACAGGATGAGCGCGAGCGCGTTGAGCACCATGTTCGGCGGAATGGACTGGATGCCAAGCGCGTTGCGGATGAGCGAAGTGACCACCACGATCTTCAAATAGCTCGTGGCGATCATCGCGACAAACGGCACAAGCGACATGCCGATCAGCAGGACAATCAGTCCAAAGGGGTCAGTCTGAAACATACATTCGCATAGTGTAGAGGATGCGCCGCGCGCTGTCAAGCGTCATTCGTGAAAGTCGCCTTCCGCGGGCGGCGGGCCGGGCGGCGCGGAGGCGAGGTCGCCGAGCGCGCCGACGATGCGGTCGATCGTGGTTGCGTCCGAGACGAGCGGCGGCATGGCGTAGATGAAGTTGCAGAACGGGCGCAGCCACACGCCGTGTTTGTGGATGACGCGCGAGATGTCCTCCTGGCGCGGCAGGCGCTCGACCTCCACCACGCCCGCAGCGCCGAGCACACGCACGCCGCGCACGTTCGGCAGCGCGCGCAGCGGCGCGAGCCCGTCGCGGAACTGCCGTTCGATGCGCGCCACCTTCGCCTCGTAGTCGCTCTGCGCGAAGAGGTCGAGCGAGGCGCACGCCGCCGCGCACGCGAGCGGATTGGCCATATACGTGGGCCCGTGCATGAACGCGCTCGGTCGGCCGTTCGAGATCGTGTCGGCCACGGTGCGCGAGGCGAGCGTGGCGGCGAGCGTGAGATGGCCGCCCGTAAGCGCCTTGCCCACGGTCATGATGTCGGGCGTGATTCCCGCGCGCGAATGGGCCCAGCGCGGCCCCGTGCGGTAGCAGCCGGCCGCGATCTCGTCGAAGATGAGCAGCAGCCCGTGCTCGTCGCACAGACGGCGCATCTCGCGCAAATAGGCGGGATGGTAGAAGTTCATCGCGTTGGCGGCCTGGAACACGGGTTCGCAAATGAGCGCGGCGAGTTCACCGTCGTGTTCCTCCACGAGACGGCGCAGCGACGCCGCGTCGACGGGATTCCACGGTGCGTCGGGCGCAATGCCGGGCTTCTCCGCGAAGTAGTGCCGCGTCATGATGCCCTTGAAGAGCACGTGCATGCCGTCCGGATCGGAGAGCGCCATGCAGAGCGACGTGTCGCCGTGGTAGCCGCCCTTGAGCGCGAGCAGCTTGTTCCGCTCGGGCCGGCCGAGCGCGTTCTGGTACTGCACGGCCATCTTCGCCGCGACTTCCACGGAAATCGAACCGGAGTCGGCGAAGAACACGCGGTCGAGACCGGGCGGCGCAAACGCGGCGAGCTTCTCCGCCAGCGCCACGGCGGGCTCGTGCGTGAAGCCGCCGAACATGACGTGGCACAGGTTCTCGCTCTGGCGGCGGAGGACCTCGACGATCGCGGGATGGTTGTGGCCATGCGCCACGCACCACCAGCTCGACACGGCGTCGATCAGCTGTTCGCCGTCGGCAAGCGTGATGTTCACGCCCGAGGCCGACGTCGCGAACTCGACGGGCGGCGGGTTGCCCAGCGGGGCGTAGGGATGCCAGATGTGCGCGCGGTCGTAGGCGCGCGCGGCGGCGAAGTCGATCGCTGCGTTCATGCGAAGAGCTCCGAGAAGTCCACGGCGGGATACGGTCCCTTGAGGTCGAAGCGCGGCACGCGCACGACGACGGGAGGGAAGCCCCAGCGCGCGAGGAAGCGGCGCGTCGTCTCGGGCGTGTCACGATCGATGAGCGGATCGGCGCCATCGCACCAGTCATAGACGATGCCCGCCACGGCCATGCCGCGCGCCTTTGCGGCCTCCAGCGAGAGAAGCGTGTGGTTGATCGAGCCGAGCCGGCCGCACGTCACGAGGATGAGCGGCCAGCCGCAGGCCGCCGCCACGTCGATCGTGAGCGTATCGTCCTCCGTGAGCGGCACGTCGAGCCCGCCCGCCGATTCCACGAGCACGATCTCGTGCTGCGCGGCGCAGGCCGCCACGGCCTGGCGGATCGCCGCGAGATCGACCGCGCGCCCTTCCAGACGGGCCGCGAGCTGCGGCGAAGACGGGAACTTGAAGATCTGCGGCGCGGTGAGCCCCGCGTCGTCCTCGGAATAGTGAACGCCGCCGCACAGCGCGCGATGTGCGTCGATGTCCTCGGAGAAACCGTCGTTGCCGGTCTGCACCATCTTGACGGTGATCACGTCGTGGCCGGCCGCGGCCAGCGCGCGCGCCATCAGGCCCGTCACCGCCGTCTTGCCAATGCCCGTGTCGATGCCGGAGACGAAGTAGACGCGCCCCATCGGCTTTGCGCTCTGCGCCACGGCGGCCGCCACGGCGTCGCCCATCGCGGCGCAGGTGACGTCGCCGCCGAGGTCGGCCGTGCGCAGGCCGCGCGCGAGCACGTCGCCCACCGCGCGTTCGATCGCGTCCGCCTCGGCCGCCAGCCCGCACGAGTGGCGCAGCATGAGCGCGGCCGAGAGAATCGTGGCGAGCGGATTGGCAATGCCCTTGCCGGCGATGTCCGGCGCCGAACCGTGGATGGGCTCGTAGAGGCCGAAGCCGTCGTCGCGCAGCGAGGCGGAAGGCAGCATGCCGATCGAACCCGTGATCTGCGAGGCCTCGTCGGAGAGGATGTCGCCAAACATGTTCTCGGTGAGAATCACGTCGAAGCGGCCGGGCGCGCGCACAAGCTGCATCGCGGCGTTATCCACGTACATGAAGTCGAGCGCCACGTCGGGGAAGTCCGCGTCGCGCACCTGCTGCACGACCTCGCGCCAGAGGCGGCTCGTGGCGAGCACGTTTGCCTTGTCCACGCACGTCACGCGGCCCTGACGCTTCTGCGCGGCGGCACACGCCACGCGCGCGATGCGCGTGATCTCCGGCGCCGAATACGGCAGCTCGTCGCGCGCGCTCCGTCCATCCGCCGCGCGGTCGTGCGCGCCGAAGTAGAGG